>JAQVEB010000090.1 GCA_028698105.1 Petrimonas sp.
AAAGAATTTCGATACCGTTTATCTGGCTATCGGCGCGTGGAAAGACATCGAATTAAGCATTCCCGGAGAAAGTGCGAAAGGCGTGTTTGCGGGAACGGATGTACTGAAAGAAATGGCGCTGGATAATATGCCGCAACTGGGTGAGCACGTCGTTATCATCGGCGCCGGAAACGTGGCCATTGATGCTGCTCGCAGCATTCTGCGCCTCGGAAAAGAGATTACCATCGTTTACCGTCGCGAAAAAAGCGATATGCCTGCCAATGCTGTCGAAATTTCGGAATCGGAAGAAGAAAAGATAAAGTATCACTTCCTGGCTTCGCCAAATGAGATCATCACCGATAAGTCGGGCAAAGTGAAAGCGCTCCGCATTGAGAAAATGGCGCGCGGGAGCATAGACCGTTCGGGACGGAAAAAACCGGTTGCCACCGGAGTTTTTGAAGAAATTCCGTGCGATTCCATCATTCTCGCCATCGGCGAAAGGGTGGATTCGGAGAAACTGGCCTCTCAAAAGCTGGAACTCACCAAAGACGGCCGCATTGTGATTGATCCGTTTACGTATCAAACTTCGGATCCGAAAATCTACGCCGGAGGCGATGCCGTAACCGGCCCGTCCACTGCCGCTGAGGCGATGGGCATGGCCAAAAAAGCGGCCGCTTCCATTGATAAAGCGTTGATGAACGAAAACCGTTTTTACCTGTTGTCGCGTGAATTCGGTTACAGGAACGTAGTTCCAATGAATCCGAGGCCAAGTCCGCGAAACGTTCCGCGAAGGCTTCCGGTAAGAGACCGTGTGAACAATTTCAACGAGATTTCTTTCGGATTTACGGGGGAACAAGCTCGTAATGAAGTGGAAAGGTGTTTGAGATGCGACGTGAAATGTTAATCTAAAATCAGCAGAATTATGAAAATCAAAATAAATGATCAATTGGTAGAGGTGGCCGAAGGGATAACCATTATGGAAGCGTGTCGTTCGGTTGGTATTCACGTGCCTTCGTTGTGCTACCTGAAAGATGTATCGCAAAATGCTTCCTGCGGCGTTTGCGTGGTGGAAGTGAAAGGTGCAAAATCGTTGTTGCGCTCGTGTATTACCAAAGCTACCGAAGGAATGGAAATTTCCACCAACAGCGAGCGGGCAATGCAAGCCCGCAAGTTAAACGTGGAATTGTTGTTAGCAAATCACCCTCAGGATTGCCTCATTTGCGACCGCAACGGGAATTGTGAGTTGCAGCAAATAACGCATTTTCTGGGGATCAACGAAAAACGATTCGTGCGCACCCGCAAAACATGTTATCCGAAGGATGAATCCTCGCTTTCGTTGGTGCGCGATCCGGAAAAATGTATCCTTTGCGGACGCTGTGTTGCCGTGTGCGATAAGGTGCAAAACGTGAAAGCCATTGATTTTGCCGGCCGCGGACTGAAAAGTAAGATCGCTACGTTTCTCGATGAGGGATTGGGCTTTGTGGCCTGTACCAACTGTGGACAATGTGCCCTGGTATGCCCCACCGGCGCTATTACCGAAAAAAGTTCCGTGAACAATGTCTGGGCTGCCATCCGCGATCCGCAAAAAACGGTATTGGTGCAAACCGCTCCTGCCGTGCGCGTTGGAATTGGTGAAGCAATGGGCATGTGCTACGGTAGCTTGGTAACGGGACAAATGGTATCCGGCCTGCGCCGTCTCGGGTTCTCTAAAGTGTTCGATACGAATTTCACCGCCGACCTGACGATTATTGAAGAAGGAAATGAGTTGCTGCACCGCGTCAAAAACGGCGGAACGCTACCGATGATCACTTCCTGTTCGCCCGGATGGATTAAGTTTATCGAGCATTTTTATCCCACCCTGATAAGCCATTTATCCACTTGTAAATCGCCGCAGCAGATGTTCGGCGCGGTGGCCAAAACATATTACGCCGAGAAAACAGGTGTTGATCCGCGCGATATTGTTGTAGTTTCCATCATGCCGTGTACGGCAAAAAAATACGAGGCGCAACGCCCTGAAATGGATGGAGCATTTCATTACTGGAAAGACAAACTGAACCTATCGGAGAAAGAACGCTTTTTCGACGTGGATTATTCGCTTACCACGCGCGAACTGGCGCGCATGTTCCGCGAGGCGGGGATTGAGTTTGCGTCTTTGCCGGAAGAACAGTTCGACAGCCCGCTGGGCGAATCCACCGGCGCAGCCGTTATCTTCGGCGCTACCGGCGGAGTGATGGAAGCAGCGTTGAGAACGGCTTATGAGGTTTATACCGGAAAAACGTTGAGCGATATTAACTTTACATCGGTTCGCGGTTTGCAGGGAATAAAGGAGGCCGACGTTGACTTGGACGGTACGGTAATTAAAGTCGCTGTTGCCAATACGTTGAAAAACGCCGGTATTTTGCTCGACCAAATTAAAAACGGCACATCGCCGTATGTTTTTATCGAAGTGATGACCTGCCCGGGCGGCTGCCTTGGCGGTGGAGGGCAACCGATTCCCACTAACGCTGAGATTCGCGAGAAACGCGCCGCGTCCATCTATTACGAAGACGACCATAAAACGATCCGCAAATCGCACGAAAATCCGGAAATCGTGAAAATTTATACGGATTTCCTCGAAAAGCCGTTGGGCGAAAAATCGCATCATTTGTTGCACACGCGGTATGTGGAAAGGGAGTATTAAGCAATTGCGTTTTCTTTTTGCTAAAATTTTAATCGTCAATTTGTTACTGAAGCGGGAGAAATCCCGCTTTTTTATTTGTTGCGTAACGGATGAAATGTGTGAAAATTTATTGCATTTCAATACGGAAAAATTTCTTTAATCAGAATAAAATGATTTACTTTGTGATACGAAACAAATATATTGAATTAATCATTTAATTATCAATTTGTTAAAAAGAATATTTTTGCGATGAATCATTGTTTTTGTCAAGTAAATTTTAACGAAATAATCTTTTTTCGGCCAAATTCATTGTAAATTGATATTTTTTCCAAACAAAAAGAAAGCCGTTTTAAACGCAACCATTCACGTAAAAGATGAACTTACACAAAATAAACGAATTGGTAAAAGGAACGATCCTGCAGGAGTGCAACCCGGTGCATAGTTATACCCACTCCTTCGCTTCGGATTTAATGAGCGATGTGTTGCGTTTTCACATGGAAAACTCGATCCTCGTAACCGGCCTGTGCACGGTGCAGGCCATTCGTACGGCCGAAATGTCGAATATTTCGTGTATCATCTTTGCCCGCGACAAAAAAGTGTCGGCCGAAATGCTGGAGTTAGCCTGCGAGAATCACATTTCGATCATCGCAACCCCCACGTCTCTGTTCGAAATTGTCGGACTTTTGTACACAAACGGAATTAAACCGGTATATGAATGAAACTGCAATACGAAATACAGGGCGGGGACTTTAGTGCGGCCGGACGCGCAAGCTCGGAAGTGAAAAAAACGTTGAAGCAACTGAATATTTCGCCGCAAGTTATCCGAAAAATATCGGTGGCGTTATACGAAGCCGAAGTGAACGTGGTGGCGCATGCCTTTAAAGGCGATATGAAAGTGGATATTAATCCCGATCGGATTTTCGTGAAAATAGAAGACGAAGGGCCGGGAATAAAAGATATTGCCAAGGCGATGGAAGAAGGATTCTCAACCGCAACCGACGAAGTACGGCAAATGGGTTTCGGAGCGGGAATGGGACTGCCCAACATCAAGCGGAATACCGATGAAATGCGCCTTACATCAGTAATGGGAGAAGGGACAACGCTGGAGATGATGGTGAAATTTTAGCTCTTGCAAACAAAACAGCCTGTAGCTAACAGCCAACAGCTAATTGAATATGAAAGACCGAAATTATACGCACGCGATTCGCATTAATACCGATAAATGTATTGGCTGCTCACATTGCATGCGGGTTTGTCCCACACAGGCAATCCGCATTGTGAACGGCTTTGCCGATATTATGCCGGAGCGCTGCGTGGATTGCGGCGAGTGCTTCCGTGTGTGCCCCCAACGCGCCGTATATGTGAAAGACGATGGCCTGGCGGCCGTGAACGCCGGAGAATACCGCATTGCGCTGGTTCCTTCGGTTTTCATCGGACAGTTTCCTTCGGAATATTCTGCTACGCAGATTTTGGAAGCCGTAAAAGAGGTTGGGTTCGATGATGTTTTCGAGGTGGAGCAAGCGGTGGATTTCATGAAAAAAGAATACAAAACCGCTTCACAACTCAATGTGTTGCATCCGCTCATCAGTTCATATTGTCCCGCGGTGGTACGGCTTATTCAGGTTCAATATCCCGCGCTTACCGAAGAAATCCTGCAACTAAAAGCGCCGCACGACATTGCTGCGTTGTATCTCAGAGAATCAGCCGTTGGAAAAGGCATTCACCCCGATCATATTTTCATTTATTACGTTACGCCCTGCGCCGCAAAAATAGTAGCGGCAAAAGCGCCCGTGGGCGAAACGACATCTCCGATCAGCGGCACGATAAATATGAAGGAAATGTACAACAAGGTTTCCAAAATTATTTTCGGAGAAAAAAAGCCCGGCCTGCACAAAACGTATGCCAACATGACGCCCGATTCCGTGAACTGGTCGTTATCGGGTACGGAAAAGAAATACTTCCCCGGCCGTGCGCTGGCGATAGACGGCATGGAAAATGTTATTGAATTTCTGGATAAACTGGAATCGGGGCAAATTTCAGACATTGATTTTCTGGAGATGCGTGCCTGCGATCAGGGTTGTGCCGGTGGAATTCTTTGCCCCGGTAATCGTTTTCTCGCGGTGGAGCGTTTGGAGCAGCGGCAAAAAAAGTTGCAAAAACTGAAAAACGAAAACGATGGCCGGGTAAACAACGCGCTCATGGAATATGAAAACGCGCTGCAAGCCAATTCCAAAACCGATCCCGTTTATCCGCGCGATGGTCTGTTGCTCGACGAAGATATGGAAAAAGCGTTGCGCAAAATGGATCGCATTAAAAAACTGCTCACCTACCTGCCCGGATTCGATTGCGGCGCCTGCGGTGCACCCAGTTGCCGCAGTTTGGCAGAAGATATCGTGAAGAGCAAGGCCAGCATTTCGCATTGTGTTTTTGTGCAACGTGTTATGGAAAAGAATTACAAACTCAGTCCCGATCAGGCTTTTACCGTAATCGAAAAGATTTGGGGCCGCAACCGGCTGAATAAATATCAGGATTCGTATGGAAAAAGTGAATCTTAAACAACTTACCGACGATTTAGGCTTTGCCTGCTTAGCCGGAGAATCGTTAAACGAAGTGTATCCGGAATCGGCCTATGTGTCCGATCTGTTGAGCGATGTTATGGGTAAGGCGCAAGCCGGCATGCTGTGGGTAACGTCGCAAATCCATAAAAACATCATTGCGGTGGCATCGCTCAAAGAGTTGAGCGCAATTGTCGTTGTGAACGAGCGAACGCCCGCTCCGGAATTAATTGAGCACGCAAAAGCCGAAGGCGTTATTGTTTTGGCTTCAAACCTGCCGGCGTTTGAAACCGCAGGAAAGTTGTATAACTATTTAGACAAATAGACAATAGACAATAGACAAATAGACATTAGACTTTTAGACGTTTAAAACTGGTATTCCCTAACTCGCAACAACGATGCCCCGATTCAAAGCCGATCTGCATATCCACACCTGTTTGTCGCCCTGCGGAGACCTGGACATGAGCCCGCGCAACATCATCGCGGCCGCGAAGCGGAAAGGGATGGATATTATCGCGATAACCGACCACAATTCCACGCGAAATGTGCGGACGTGCCTCGAAATCGGGAAGAAAAACGGTGTTTTCGTCATCCCCGGATGCGAGGTGAATACACAGGAAGAGGTGCATTGCTTGGCGTATTTCCCCGATTTGGATGCTCTGGACGATTTCCAGTGCTATCTGGATGAGAAACTGCCCGACATTGAGAACGAACCGGAGTTTTTCGGCTATCAGGTAGCCGTGGATGAGAATGAAGTCATTATTTACGAGGAGCAACGCACGTTGTTTACTGGAATTCAGGATGATATCGAAGGTGTGGAGAAGAAAGTGCACGCGTTCGGGGGGATTTTTGTACCGGCGCACATTGACCGGATGAAAAACGGTATTTACAGCCAGTTGGGATTTGTTCCGGTTGATTTGCAGTGCGATGCGTTTGAAGTCTCGCGGCGAATAACACCTGCCGATTTTCTGAAAACGCATCCCGAACTTGCAGGCAACCTGTTCCTGCAGAATTCCGATGCGCATCTGGTGCACGATATAGCTTTTGTGCACAACGTTTTTGAGATGGCGGAATTGAATTGGGAAAGTTTCAGGGCTCTGTTTTCAGTAGCGCAACCGGCAATTGAAAATTCGCTATGATTGACCTGGCCATGCACATGATGGATATCGCGCAAAATTCCATTCGCGCGAACGCGAAAACGATAGCGATCGTTTTAAACGAAGACAACAAAGATCATACACTCACATTCAGCGTACAAGACGATGGATGTGGAATGAACGAAGAGCAGGTGAAAAAACTGGCCGATCCGTTTTTCACTACACGCACAACACGAAGAGTAGGGCTGGGCGTTCCGTTTCTTAAGATGACTGCCGAACAAACAGGCGGATCACTGAAAATTATTTCCGCAAACGGTGAAGGAACGGCCATCGAAGCGGTTTACCGCACCGATAATCCCGATTGCCTGCCGCTTGGAGACCTCGCCGGTTATCTTACGTTGTTGCTCAAAGCCAATCCCGGTATCCGCTTTCGTTTCGTTTATCGCCTCAACGACGAAACATTCGAGTTGGATTCCGAAGAACTGAAACAACAGGAGATTGATTTGCGCCAAGCGCAAATGGTTGCAGCCGTAAAGGAGTATATGAACGAAAATTTAACGGAATTATTCAACAAAAGATCACCGCATAGTTTTCTTTGCTGAAAATGAGTTTTCATCCAACAAAAAGAAACAATAGAAACAACAACTATTATAACAAGTAAAAAGATCACTAAATTATTAACAAAATGACTGGAATTAAAACACTTGCCGACCTGAAAAAGAAACAGGAAGAGGTAAAATCGCAAATTAACCTTCGGGAAAAAGCCGAAAATCCCGACGCTATGATCCAGGTGAAGGTGGCTATGGCAACCTGCGGGATCGCTTCCGGAGCGAAAGACGTGATGGAGTTTTTTGTTGAAGCGCTCGACAAAAGAAACATCAACGCGGTGGTAACACAAACCGGCTGCATGGGATATTGCTTTGCCGAACCAACCGTGGAAATTAAAATGCCGGACAAAGAACCCATTGTCTTCGGATACGTTGACGTGAAAAAAGCCGACGAGATCATTGAGTCCTACATCAAACAAGGCGAACTGGTGGACGGCATCATACCACAGAATTACGACGTAATCGGATAATGCCTGCAGCGATAATGCAATGCGGTAATGCAACGGTGGAGCGCTATAGCGCAAAGCGCATGATCACATCGTATTATCAATTTTAATCTTTTAATAATTAATAAATATGAGTAAATACAAAATGCACATGCTCGTGTGCGCGGGAACAGGATGCCAGTCGTCACAAAGCGGACTGATCTTCGAAATGCTGCGCGACGAACTGGACAGAAAAGGATTAAGCAAAGATGTTCAGGTGATCCGTACCGGATGTTTCGGTTTTTGCGAAAAAGGGCCGATCATTAAAATAATGCCCGACAACACGTTCTACACACAAGTGAAGCCGGAAGACGTAAAAGAGATCATTGACGAACACATCATCAAAGGACGAAAGGTTACCCGATTGCTGTATCTGGATCCCGAAAGCGACGAACACATCATTGATTCCAAGCACATGGGTTTCTACAAAAAACAACTGCGCGTGGCGCTGCGCAACTGCGGCATCATAGATCCCGAAAATATAGACGAATCCATTGCCCGCGACGCCTATCAGGCATTGGGCAAATGTTTGAGCGAGTACACCCCGCAGGAAACCATCGAAATCATTAAAAAATCGGGCTTGCGCGGACGCGGTGGCGCCGGATTCCCTACGGGACTGAAGTGGGAGATCGCCAGCAAGAACGATGCCGACCAGAAGTACGTGGTGTGCAATGCCGACGAAGGCGATCCCGGTGCATTCATGGACCGTTCGATCCTTGAAGGCGACCCGCACTCCATCCTCGAAGCCATGGCGATATGCGGATACTGCATGGGCGCAACCAAAGGGTTGATCTATATTCGTGCCGAATATCCGCTGGCGATCAAACGACTCAAGATCGCCATAGCGCAAGCCAAAGAATACGGTTTGTTGGGTGAAAATATTTTCGGGTCGGGATTCGATTTCGATATTACCTTGCGTTATGGAGCCGGCGCTTTCGTTTGCGGTGAGGAAACATCGCTCATCCATTCCATGGAAGGGAAACGCGGCGAGCCGAGCAACAAACCGCCGTTCCCCGCTCAAAGCGGTTACCTGGGCAAACCCACCAACGTGAACAATGTGGAAACGTTTGCCAACGTGCCCGTAATTATCATGAAAGGAGCCGATTGGTTCTCTTCCATCGGAACCGAGAAATCAAAAGGCACGAAAGTATTTGCGCTTGCCGGAAAAATAAATAATGTGGGTTTGATTGAAGTGCCGATGGGTATTACCCTTCGCGAGATCATTTACGAGATCGGCGGCGGCATAAAAGGCGGGAAAAAATTCAAAGCGGTGCAAACCGGCGGCCCTTCGGGCGGTTGTTTGACCGAAAAACACCTGGATACGCCCATTGATTATGAAAGCCTTATGGCTGCGGGTTCCATGATGGGATCGGGCGGTATGATCGTGCTCGATGAAGACGATTGTATGGTTTCCGTAGCCAAGTTCTACCTCGATTTCATCGTGGAAGAATCGTGCGGAAAATGCGCTCCCTGCCGCATCGGCAACAAACGTTTGTACGAAACGCTCGCGCGCATTACCGACGGAAAAGGAACGGCCGAAGACCTTGAAAAACTCCGGAACCTGGGCTCGGTAATTAAGGATACATCGCTTTGCGGCCTTGGACAAACCTCGCCGAATCCGGTACTCTCAACTCTGGAAAATTTCAGGGATGAGTACGAAGAACATGTTTACGACAAAACCTGCCGTTCCGGACAATGCAAGAACCTGTTGTACTACGTTATTGACGACGAAAATTGCGTCGGCTGTATGGCTTGCGTGCGAGTATGCCCTGTGAATGCGATCACCGGAGAGAAGAAACACACGCATTATATTCATCAGGATAAGTGCATCAAATGCGGCGCATGTATGCAAAAATGCCAGTTCGACGCCATTAGCCTGACAAACAATTACAGACAGGCCGTGGAGGTATAGGCTTAAAATCCTCCCCCTTGGAGAAGGGGGATTGAAAGAGATTGAAAGAGATTGAAGGAGATTGAAGGAGATCGAAAGAGATTGAAAGTTGCGCGAAGCCGGATGTGATGTTTTGCGTTTTTCAGAACGAAGTTTCAGAAACGACTTCGACAATGTGGTTGCTGAAATTCAAGCCAAAATCGAAGAAATCCAATGATCAATCCCCCAATCCCCTTTTCTAAGGAGGAGAAGGAAGCCGAAGATGTCAAACAAAATATATTTGAAAATAACAAAAAACAACAAAATGATAACACTAACAATAGATAAAAAGAAAATTGAAGTAGAAAAAGGCACAACCATCCTCAACGCCGCCCGTCAGGCGGGGATTGAAATTCCTACGTTGTGCCATTTCGAACTGTGCGACATGGGGATCGAAAACAAACCCGGCGGTTGTCGCATTTGCGTAGTGGAAGTCGCAGGCCGTCGCAATTTAGCGCCGTCGTGCATGACCGAGGCGCAGGATGGCATGGTTATTCAAACGCACAACACCCGCGTGTTGAATGCCCGAAAAACCGTGCTGAAGCTCATTATCTCCGACCATCCATTCGATTGTCTGGTATGTGCCAAATCGGGACAATGCGAATTGCAACATCTTGCTACACAATTCGGTATCCGGAGCATTCCTTATCAGGGCGAACAATCAACGTATCGCAAAGATACTTCGCCTTCCATCATTCGCGAAGTGGATAAGTGCATCATGTGCCGCCGTTGCGAAATGATGTGCAACGAAATTCAAACCGTGGGCGCGCTTTCGGCCGTGAACCGCGGATTTATGTCGGTGGTGGCTCCCGCTTTCGAGATGAACCTCGAAGACTCGCCCTGCACCTACTGCGGACAATGCGTATCGGTGTGTCCTACCGGTGCATTGACCGAGGTGGATCATACCAACGAAATTCTTCGCGCGTTGAACGACCCCACAAAAACCGTGGTCGTACAAACGGCTCCTGCCGTGCGCGCCGCACTGGGCGAAGCTTTCGGGCTGGAACCCGGAACGCTGGTAACCGGTAAAATGGTTACCGCGCTGCGCGAACTTGGTTTTGATTATGTTTTCGATACCGATTTCAGCGCCGATCTTACCATTATGGAAGAAGGCACGGAATTGCTCAACCGCATCAAAAGCCATCTGGCCGGAGATACTTCGGTGCGTTTGCCGATCCTGACTTCGTGCTGCCCGGGCTGGGTGAATTTCTTCGAGCACAACTTCCCCGATCTGCTGGATGTGCCTTCAACGGCTAAGTCGCCCCAGCAGATGTTCGGCGCGATCGCAAAATCATATTTCGCCCAAAAGATCGGCGTGAACCGCAAAGATATGGTGGTGGTTTCCATCATGCCGTGCCTCGCGAAGAAATACGAGTGCCAG
>JAQVEB010000091.1 GCA_028698105.1 Petrimonas sp.
CATTTGTTTCAGGTTTTTGTTTTCGGCGGCGTAACTGTCCAAAGCTTCTTTTTCCTTGCCTTCAGTTTCGGTCATGAGTTTTTTCACGAGCGGATGCTGCGTATTCAACACAACCTGGAACATGTTGGGCATTTCGCCGTAGAACGCCATACCGGGTTGCATGGCCGACATTTCCTTCATGCGGCGCGAAAATTCGTTCTGGGTTATTTGTATGGGTTTGCCGTTTTCGCCCAGCGCCTTGAAATCCACGTTAAATTCGGTTTTTTCGATTACCGGAAGTTGCGTTTTCACTACTTGTGTGAGCGCTTCCTTCTCCGCGTCGGAGATTTCTGCTTTAGCCACATCTTCTTTTTCGATCAGGTGTTCAACTGTGTCGCTGTCCACCCGCACGAATCGGGTTTTCTCGAATTTCTGCTCGATAAGCCCCATCCAGTGAACATCCAGTTGGCCGTCCATCAGCAATACATCGTACCCTTTTTCCTTTGCGCTGTCTATAAAGGCATATTGGTCGTCCTTGTTGGTTGCGTACAGATAGATCAACGAACCGTTTTTATCGGTTTGGCTGCTCTGCGTAAGGGTTTTGTATTCTTCCAGCGTGAAATATTTGCCGTCAATGTTTTTCACCAGACAAAACTTGGTTGCCCGTTCGTAGAATTTCTCTTCCGTGAGCATGCCGTATTGGATGAATACTTTCAGGCTATCCCATTTTTCTTCGAACTGTGCGCGGTCTTTTTTGAACAATTCTTCGAGTTTATCGGCCACTTTTTTGGTAATGTGGTTCGATATTTTCTTCACGTTTCCGTCGCTTTGCAGATACGAACGTGAAACGTTGAGCGGAATATCGGGCGAGTCAATCACTCCGTGCAGCAAGGTCAGAAATTCGGGAACAATGCCTTCAACCGAATCGGTTACGAAAACCTGATTGCTGTATAACTGAATTTTATTCTTTTGCAGGTCAATGTTGGTCTTGATGCGCGGAAAATAAAGGATTCCGGTGAGATGGAACGGATAATCCACGTTCAGGTGAATCCAGAACAGCGGTTCGTCCATCGTCATCGGATACAGTTCGTGATAGAATTTCGTATAATCCTCGTCCTTCAAATCCACCGGTTTTCTTTTCCACAGCGGGTTTGTGTCGTTTATAACATTATCTTCGGCCGTATCAATGTATTTATCTTCTTTCCATTCCTGCTTTTTACCGAAAACGATGGGGATGGGCAAAAACCTGCAATATTTTTTCAACAGGCTTTCTATCTTCTCTTTTTGCAGAAATTCTTTGTTTTCGGCATCAATATGCAGGATGATATCGGTTCCGCGATCGGTTTTTTCCGCTTCTTCAATGGTGTACTCCGGTGTGCCGTCGCACGACCACTTCACGGCCGGCTCGCCCTCTTTGTAGGATTTGGTAACGATTTCCACCTTCTTTGAAACCATGAACGTGGAGTAAAATCCGAGGCCGAAATGGCCGATGATGGCGTTGGCGCTGTCTTTGTATTTATCGAGAAAATCGTTTGCCGAGGAGAGCGCAATTTGGTTGATGTATTTGTCTATTTCATCGGCAGTCATGCCGATACCGCGATCGGAAATGGTGAGCGTTTTGGCTTTTTTGTCTATGGAGACGTGTACGGACAAATCGCCCAGCTCACCTTTAAACTCGCCTTTATCGGCCAGTGTTTTCAATTTTTGCGTGGCATCCACGGCATTTGAAACCACTTCGCGAAGAAATATTTCGTGTTCGCTGTATAGAAATTTTTTAATGATGGGGAAAATATTGTCTGTGGTTACCCCAATTTGACCTTCTCTTTTCATATATGTATATTGTTTTGTTATTGTTTTATGCAATTTTTATGTGCAAATAGCATGCCATAGTTATATTTTTTAATATGCAGAGGGTTGCTTTTCGTGAAAATCCGGTTTTTTCTGGGGCGATTGCGCACGTATTGTTTACGTTCACAATCCCAGATGTTTAACTTTATGTGTTAATTGCGTTTTTTCGACGATACGTCGCGCGGATTTTTATTTAGAAGCGGTATAAATTACGTAATCATTTCGTAGTATTATCGTAATTTATTTGTGAAATGTGGTTATAGATTATATCAATTACCAATTGAGGAAATTTTCCCCATCATTTTTTCTGATTTTATCTCTTGATTATCAGCATATATATCTTTTTTAAAGTTTGGTCGTAAAAATTAACATAAATCCGTCTTGCAAAAGTGTTGGTTTTTCTATTGTTTTTATATATCTTTGCAACAGATGATATTTGAATAGTAATAAAAAGTCAAATAAAAATCTGAACACTTAACACAAAACAGATATTTTATGAAAGCAAATAGTTCCTTCGAAAACAGGCTCCTCGGTTTACAGGATAACATGCTTAACTTTGCATTAACGCTAACCGCCAATAGGGAAGAAGCAAAAGATTTAATGCAGGAAACTACCCTCAGAGTACTCGATAACAAAGAAAAATATTACGAAAATGTAAACTTTAAAGGATGGGTGTTTACCATCATGCACAATATTTTCGTAAATAATTACAGAAAGGTAGTAAGAAGTCAGACGATCATTGACAAAACAGAGAATTTATATCATTTGAACCTTCCGCAGGATTCCGGTTTTAACACACCGGACAGCGCTTATACCATTAAGGAGATCAATAAAGCGATCAATAGTTTCACGAATGAGTATAAAGTTCCTTTCTCCATGCACGTTGCAGGCTACAAATACGAAGAAATAGCGCAACATCTGGGCCTTCCGATCGGAACGGTGAAAAGCCGTATCTTCTTTGCCCGCAAACGGCTGCAGGAGATGTTAAAAGATTTCCGCTTCTACACCGAATAATTTGAATTTTAATTAGATAAATAAAGACTTCTTTGAACAAAAGAGGTCTTTATTGCATTATAGAACAATGATTATTGTAAGTTTATTAATTTTACTTTCCCTTGTAATATTGTATTTTGGTGCCAACTGGCTGGTGCAGGGTGGTGCATCGCTGGCGGCGCGTTTGGGCGTGAGCCCCTTAATTATCGGTTTAACCATTGTTTCCTTCGGAACAAGCGCACCCGAATTGGTTGTCAGTGTGGGTTCGGCGTTAGCGGGGCAAAGCGCTCTATCCATCGGTAATGTATTGGGGTCAAGCACTTTTAATATCGGTGTCATTCTCGGTGTTTCGGCTATAATTTATCCGTTGTTGGTGAAAAAACAGTTGTTCAAGCTCGATGTTCCTGTGATGCTGGGCTCCACCGTGCTGTTTCTGGTCACCTTCATTGACGGAAAAATCACTTTTTGGGAAGCGCTTACGTATTTGATCGTATTTGTAATTTATATGACGTACATTATTTTTACGTCTCTCAAATCCAAGAAAAAAGACGATGACGAAGAGTCGTTCCAAAAAACCAAACATTGGCTGATTGATGTGGCGCTCATCGGCGTGGGTTTGGCAGGATTGATCTTCGGCTCCGACCTGCTGGTGAAGAATTCTGTTATCCTTGCAAAACATTGGGGAATGTCAGAAGCGCTGATCGGGTTGACCATCGTTGCCATTGGAACCAGTATGCCGGAGTTGGCCACCTCGGTTGTGGCTGCATTGAAGAAACAGTCCGATATTGCCATTGGCAATGTGGTTGGATCAAATATATTCAATATTTTGCTTATTTTGGGAGCAGCCGGCGTGATAAGTCCGATACAGACAAAAGATATTAATTTACTCGACTCGGTGTATTTACTGTTGTTGAGTGTTGTCCTTTTCTTCTTTATGAGGATGAGAAGAAACATAAACAGGGTAGAAGGAACTGTGTTGTTCTTGATGTATATCGGGTATTTTTTGTATAAGTTGTTGATGTAGAAATTGATGATAATAAAAAACCTCGCCAGACGGCGAGGTTTTTTTAGCGTTAGAAAATTGAATGTGATCAGGATTCTTTCGCTATCGTAAAATCCTTCGGATTTTTTATTTTTTGCTTAAGCAATGCGATTTCCAACACCTCTTTTACATCGGATACATGATGAAATTTGAGCCCTTTCAGGTACGAATCCTTGATCTCCTCGATGTCTTTTTTGTTTTCTTCGCACAAAATAATTTCTTTGATCCCGGCACGTTTCGCGGCTAATATTTTCTCGCGAATCCCGCCCACCGGAAGCACTTTGCCGCGCAACGTGATTTCGCCCGTCATAGCCAGATTGGCTTTCACTTTTCGTTGCGTGAAAGCCGATGCCAGTGAAGTGATCATGGTTACGCCGGCCGACGGCCCGTCTTTTGGAATTGCGCCTTCGGGAATGTGCACGTGCGTGTTCCAGTTTTCGAAAACATCGGGGTCAATGCCCAACTCGGCGGCATGCGAATGGACGTATTCCATCGCCAACATAGCCGATTCTTTCATCACATCGCCCAGATTTCCCGTTAGCGTGAGTTTCGATCCTTTTCCGCGGCTTAGCGAGCTCTCGATAAATAAAATTTCGCCGCCAACGGCAGTCCAAGCCAAACCGGTTACCACGCCGGCATATTCATTGCCCTGGTATTGGTCTTTACTATAAAGTTGCACGCCGAGAAACTCTTTCAGGTCTTCGATTTGGAGCGATTTGGGATATGACTCCTTCGAAGCCACTTTTCGTGCAATTTTCCGCGCGATTTTCGCGATTTGTTTGTCCAATTCCCTCACGCCCGATTCGCGTGTGTAGTTTTCGATGATCTTCTCCAGCGTTTCCTTCGGAATAATAAAGGCTTTTACGTCAATGCCGTGATTAGTTAATTGCTTGGGCAGCAAATGCCTTGCGGCAATTTCTATTTTTTCTTCCGTGATGTAACCGCCCACATTGATCAGCTCCATTCTGTCTAAAAGCGGTTGGGGAACGGTGTTGAGGTTATTTGCCGTGGCAATGAAAAGAATCTTCGATAGATCGTAGTCAATGGACAAATAGTTATCGTGAAAAGCGCTGTTCTGCTCTGGATCAAGCACTTCCAGCAACGCCGAAGAAGGATCGCCCCGGAAATCGTTACCTATTTTATCCACTTCGTCAAGGACGAATACCGGGTTCGAAGCCCCGGCTCTTTGGATATTCTGAATGATCCTTCCGGGAATTGCCCCGATGTATGTGCGGCGATGGCCGCGAATTTCCGCTTCATCGTGCAGGCCGCCCAGCGAAATACGGACGTATTTTCTTCCCAACGCTTCGGCAACGGATTTTCCGAGCGATGTTTTTCCAACACCCGGAGGACCGTACAAGCACAGAATAGGCGATTTCAAATCTTTTTTCAGTTTCAGCACCGCCAGATGCTCAATGATGCGTTCTTTCACTTTTTCCATCCCGAAATGATCGCGATCAAGAATTTTCTGAGCATTCTTCAGATTGAAATTATCTTTCGTATATTCGTTCCAGGGCAGTTCCAGCACAGCTTGCAAGTATCCGTATTGAACCGAGTAATCGGGTGATTGCGGATTCAGCTTTTCCAGTTTTTTTACTTCTTTTTCAAACGCTTCGGCAACTTCGCTGTTCCATTTTTTGTCTTTCGCTTTTTTTCTGAATTCGTCAATTTCAATCTGTTGCGTGTTACCGCCGAGCTCTTCCTGAATGGTTTTGATTTGTTGCTGCAGGTAATACTCCTTCTGTTGCTGGTTGAGGTCTTCACGCGTTTTCATCTGGATGTTCATTTTGAGCTCCAGGATTTGCGTTTCCCTGTTCAGTATCATCAGAAGGCGGTAAGCCTGTTCTTTTTCGTTATCAATATTCAGGAGTTCCTGTTTTTCCCTGCTTTCAATGGGCAAATTGGTGGCGGCATAGCTTACCAGCATATCCGAAAAAGATGCGTTATTGATGGTCTGTAGCAGTTCTTTCGGAGGTTCACCGAGCAGATGAAGCATCTGCGACATGCTGTCGCGTATGGAGTCGAGAATTGCGTTGTACTCTTTGTCGTCTTTGGGAGCGGGAGTGGACTCGATGATTTTGTACGTTGCTTTGAAATAGGGTTCGGTTTGAACCATCTCATTCCACTCAAAACGTTTCTTTGCCTGTATGATAATGCTCAGGTTGTCATCGCCCAACTCAATCACTTTCATCACCTCGGCAATCACGCCGATACGGAAAAGGTCTTCGGGATCGGGATTGTCGTTGTTGGTGTCTTTTTGGCATACCAACCCGATATAGCGTACTTTTTTCCCGATGGACTTAACGAGTTTGAGCGATTTATCCCGTCCAACCGATATCGGAAGGCTGCTGCCGGGAAACACAATGGTGTTGCGAAGCGGCAATACCGGTATGGTGTCCTGCAGTTGCTCCTTCTCTATTTCCTTGTTTCCTTCCATAAAATCGCCCGCGATAAAGGATATTACGGTTGGGTCGGATTCGTCGCTGTTGTGAGCATATAGTTTTGTTTGGAACATAGCTTGTTGTTTCGTGTAATTTAGTTGGATATTCATTCCGATTTTGTAAAATCAACGGTATTTTGCATGAATACAAAACAGAAATAATATTACTTTTGTTTTTGAGTTTGAAACATATTATCCAAAATTCGTGCCAAATTAGCGATTACACTGAAAAAATGCCGAACTCGTATTTTCGTTTTAAGCAATTTACCGTTCATCACGACCGTTGTTCCATGAAAGTTGGCACCGACGGCGTGCTGTTGGGAGCGTGGGCCGATGTAACCGATTGCCGGGAGTTGCTGGATGTGGGAACCGGCAGCGGATTGATCTCTCTGATGGCCGCACAGCGAAATCCGGATGTGCGGATCACGGCCATTGACATCCACTCCGATTCGATTCTGCAAGCAAGGGAAAATATCGCTTAATCGCCGTTTGGCGACAGAATTGAGGCGATAAACATTGCGTTACACGATTTTGCAGGAGAACATTCCGATACGTTTGATGCTATTGTGTGCAATCCTCCTTTTTTCGTAGAGTCGTTGCTTCCGCCGGATTCTTCGCGTTCCAACGCGAGGCATGCCGAAACGTTATCATTAGCCGATTTATTCCGCGAGAGCAAAAAAATAATTTCACCGCAGGGCACATTGTCCGTCATTTATCCTTTCCAGGGGAAATTGTTTCTGGAAGAACAGGCTGCAAAGTACGGATGGTTCATTCACCGGCAAACCTGTGTGTATTCAACATCGCACAGTCCGGCGCCAAAGCGCATTTTACTCGAGTTGGCATTGCGTCCGTCAGAAAATAAAGAAGATACATTATTTATAGAAATTGAGCGTCACGAATACTCCGTGGCATTCCGCCAGTTGGTGAGAGATTTCTATTTGTATTTGTGATTAATGAGTTGTTATTGGGCGAAGTTCCTCAAAAAGGACTAACAACCGACATTTAAAATAAAAATTTAAAATATTTGCAATAGTTATTAAAAATTTTTATCTTTGTAGCGTATTACTAAAATTTTTGTGCAATGAAAAAAGCGTTGATTTTCTTGTTTTTGTTTGTAGCGGCGGTAAGTCAGTATGCTGCAGACACCATTCGCGTTAAAGAAACACAAATACCGTTGTTGCTCCACAGAACCGATAACGTGTTGTTCTACATTCGGATTGATGCCAAAAAGGCACAAAAATTAGAGGAAATATCGTTAACTTTTTCCGATAAGGTAAACCTTTCGGAAATTAAATCGGTGAAATTGTATTACGGCGGCACCGAAACGGTGCAGAAACAAGGACAATTGTTTTTTTCTCCCGCAACGTACATCACGTCGTTTACCCCGGGCAAGACGCGCGAAGCAAATTCTTCGTATTCATTGAAGGTCGCAGAAAAAATTTCACCTGCCCGAAAGGTCGTTTTCGATGCCAATTACAACCTTTTCCCGGGAATAAATTATTTCTGGATTAGTTTACAAATGAACCCTAACGCTTCGTTACTCACGAAAGTTGAAGCCGTCCTCGAAACCGTTAAACTGGATATTCCGGCCGTGCCGGTTATTTCCGCGACAGAAGGCGTTATCCATCGGGTAGGTTTAGGCGTTCGCCAGGCCGGCGACGATGGCGTTGCGGCATACCGCATCCCCGGTTTGGTGACCACCAAAAAGGGTACGGTGCTGGGAGTTTACGACATTCGCTACAACAATAGTGTTGATTTGCAGGAGCATATAGATATCGGCATCAGCCGCAGTACCGATAAGGGTCAAACGTGGGAACCCATGCGGGTTGCGATGTCTTTCGGCGAGTACGGTGGATTGCCCAAAGCGCAAAACGGGGTAGGAGACCCATCTATTCTGGTTGACAAAAAAACCGGAGCAATTTGGATTGCCGCGCTTTGGACGCACGGAATGGGCAACGGTCGGGCATGGTTCAATTCACAACAAGGCATGGACATTGATCACACGGGACAATTAATGCTCGCAAAAAGCACAGACGATGGAAAAACATGGTCTGAACCCATCAACATCACCCCGCAAGTGAAAGATCCGTCGTGGTTTTTGTTGTTACAAGGCCCCGGTATGGGAATAACCATGCAAAACGGCACCCTGGTTTTCCCAATTCAATTTATTGATTCGACACGCATTCCCAATGCGGGGATCATGTACAGCAAAGATCGCGGAAAAACGTGGCATATACACAACGCTGCGCGTTCCAATACAACCGAAGCTCAGGTTGCTGAAGTTACTCCCGGTGTGCTGATGTTGAACATGCGCGACAACAGAGGCGGCAGCCGCGCCGTTTCCATCACCACCGATCTGGGAAAAACCTGGACGGAGCATCCTTCTTCGCGAAGCGTGCTGCAGGAGCCGGTATGTATGGCAAGCCTGATAAAAGTTGAGGCAAAAGACAATATTTTAGGAAAAGATATTTTGCTGTTTTCCAACCCGAATACAACGAAGGGACGAAATCATATTACCATAAAAGCCAGCCTTGATGGCGGATTATCGTTTCCCGAAGAATACCAGGTTATGCTCGACGAAGAAGATGGCTGGGGATATTCGTGCCTTACGATGATTGACAAAGAAACCGTCGGTATTTTATATGAGAGCAGCGTGGCCCACATGACGTTTCAAAAAATAAAACTCCGCGACATTATTCCCTTTCAGAATAAATAAAAAGTTGTACCTTTGTTCGCTTTAAAACATCCATGATCTATTCGTATGAAAAGTATTAAAATAAAGGACAAAGAGTTCGATCTGTTTATCGAGGAAGAGAAAATCAGCGAGAGTATTCAACGCATTGCCGATAAAATGAACGTTGAGTTGGACGGCAAAGATCCGGTTTTCCTCGCCATCCTGAACGGCGCTTTTATGTTTGCCGGAGAGCTGATGAAAAAAGTTACCATTCCAAGTGAAATTACATTTGTACGGCTGGCCTCCTATCGGGGCATATCCAGCACGGAACAAGTGCAGGAAGTTCTGGGACTCAACGAATCCATCGAAGGCCGGACGTTGGTGATCGTGGAAGATATTGTGGATACCGGAAATACCATGGTTGCACTGATGAAGCAGCTCAATGAGCTTAATCCCAAGGAGATAAAAATAGCCACATTGTTGTTTAAACCCGAAGCGTTGAAAAATCCGCTGAATTTAGATTATGTAGCCCTCAGGATTCCGAGCGATTTTATCGTGGGTTACGGTTTGGATTACGACGGCTACGGCAGGAATTTAAGCGATATTTATAAATTGAAAAGTTAAGTTACCACGCACGAAAAACGCCTCTATTTTCCACTGTTTAAGTAAACAAATAACTATTAAAATGTCTGAAAATTAATAGTGAGCCCCGTTTTTACTTCGTAATTTAATGTAAAATAATATATTACGTTTTTAATTTGATCTTTATTAGCGAAAAAAGTTAGGATTCAAGCATTGTCATGCATTACATTTGAGTGAGACGAAAAAGAAATATTGTCGAACACTTAAAAATGGAATGTTATGGAACAAAAAAAATCGCCCAAGGCAAAACTGGAATCCAACTCTCCCGTTTATTTCGCGATGGGAGTGATTTTGGCTTTATCGAGTTTACTGGTAGCTTTTGAGTGGAGCAGTGAGGCAAAGGTTTCTGATCTTTACGTGCCTGCCGGCCCGTTGAACGAAGTGCAGGAAATAGACATCACCGTTCGCGAGCCAAAACCGCCCAAACCGCAAATAGAACTTCCCAAAGTAGTCGCTCCCGAAGAGTTGATCGTAACGAATGAAAAGGTGGAACAACCCGATATCATGTCCACGGAGATCACAAACTCCGAACCCGACATCATCTACGTTCCCCCGATGCCGACTCCCAGAAAAGATGAAGCGGTAATAGATTTCGCAGAAATAATGCCATCTTTTAAAGGCGGCACTTCGGCATTGACGAAATTTTTGAATGAAACCATTAAGTATCCGGTAATTTCCATCGAACAGCACGAACAGGGCAGGGTAATCTGTACTTTTGTTGTAGAACGCGATGGCTCCATTACCGATATACAAGTGTTGCGCGGCGTATCGCCCACACTCGATAAAGAGGCGATGCGGGTTATCAAAGAAATGCCCGCATGGAATCCGGGTATTCAGAACGGAGATCATGTGAGAGTCAAATTGACGTTGCCTATCGTCTTTAGGTTAAGCAACAGTTGATACTTGCAGCGAAGCATAAAACAACAATTTTATGCCTACTTTCAAGAAACAAAAACAAGATATGTTATTTTTTTTAGAAATTTAAGCAGAAAATACATGGGGTGTAAAAAAAAATATCTATTTTTGCATACAAAGAATAAATC
>JAQVEB010000384.1 GCA_028698105.1 Petrimonas sp.
CTGTAAATTCTTTTTTTACACCGTCTTGTTCGTAAACAAAAACGTTTTCGAACACATCGGCTTTCGATGGATCAATATACATTTTTGCGGGAATGTTGGAGCCGATCTTGTACGGACGAAAATCCAACACCGGCCGGTTCATCACATTGTATATTGCTAACCCGAAGCCGAACAGCACGCTGAAAAGTCCTGCCATCCACATGGTTTTGGCGGAAAACACCGGTTTTAGGTTGCGCCAGAATAGCGTCAATAAAATCACACACGCCAATAAAACGATATTCTTGTAAAACGTTGCCCAATTACTGATAATGAACGCATCGCCGAAACATCCGCAATCTTTCACGGGATTTTTCAGGGCGATCCACAAGGTGAGCGGTGTCATGAACGCCATGAAAATCAGCGCTGACCGCGATGTCCATTTCCGGTAAATGCCCAACAACAGAAACAAGCCCATCAACAATTCGGCGACACATAAGAAAACAGCCAAACCGAGTGCTGCCGGGAACAATTGCGGGAGCCCGAGCGAGATTAAATAATCCTGAATTTTATACTCAGACCCATGCGGATCAACGGCTTTCACAAAGCCTGAAAAAACGAAAGTCGCCCCGACGATTATGCGGGACAACTCCACCGTTAATTTTATGAGTATATTGCCACGCATCATTTAGCTTCGCCAAAATGC
This sequence comes from Petrimonas sp., assembly GCA_028698105.1. GTDB lineage: Bacteria > Bacteroidota > Bacteroidia > Bacteroidales > Dysgonomonadaceae > JAQVEB01. Next base: position 683 of record JAQVEB010000384.1, read on the forward strand.
AGTTTTATCAACCCGAAGAGGGCGTAGTTTATCATATCCATATAATTTGCGTCCACGCCTTCCGAGATGAGCGTTTCGCCATGGCGGCTTTCTATTTCTTTGGTGCGGTAAACTTTTGTGAGAATCAGATCGGTGTAAGAGCTCACCCGCATACTGCGCCATGCCTCGTCGTAATCGTGGTTTTTGGCATACATCAATTCTTTTGACTGGGTGATATAGCGGTCGTAAAGCTCCAGCGCCTCGTCACAGGTAATATCAATTTTATCGGCGAACCCCAACGCCAATTGTATTAAACCGATAACGCCGTAGTTCACAATTCCGATAAACTCGGGGAAAACACCTTCCTGCACCCTGTTTTCTTTTTTCAGTTCCAATGAACGGATACGGCTCGCTTTGATAAATATCTGGTCGGTAACCGATTCCGGACGCAGAATGCGCCATGCTGCGCCGTAATCCTTTAGTTTTTTTTGAAATAAATCCCTGCAAATTGCAATTACTTCATCGAATTGTTTATTAGTATCCATGCACGAATTTGAGATAAAACGGTTTTGTTAAAATGCAAACAAAGATAGGAAAAAAAAGAAAAAGGTACAAGTAAAAACCTTGCACCTTCTTCCAATTTATTTATCGTGTATTTTTTATGAAACGCGTAGTGATTTTCCGGCACGCAACGTGGTGCGGCTGGTGATGTTATTCAGGTTGCATATTTTTTTCACCGAAACACCGTATCGTCTTGCAATTGCGCCGAGCGTATCGCCTTTTTTTATCCGGTGATATTTAACGTTACCCGAAACATATTTGTTGTTACTTTTTGATGATTGCACGTAATTGCTGCCCGATCTGTCGAAAGAAGAACTGCTCTTGGATGTTTTCCTGTAGCTGGAATTGGTTACCAGATATTCATCGCGGTGACACACCTTGTTTTTGAAGTCCACGATGAAATTCGGATTGATGGGATTGCCCAAAAAGCGCGTCTCGAAGTGCAGATGCGATCCGAATGAACGGCCGGTGTTACCTGCCAAACCAATGGGTTGTCCTGAACGCACGTACTGATTTTCTTTCGTCAGAAATTTGGATAAATGTCCGTAAACGGTCTCAAGTCCGTTGATATGGCGAATCACGATATAATTTCCGTAACCGCCCCTATCGTAATTTTTCACCCGTATTTTCCCGTCGAAAGCGGCATAAATGGTATCGCCTGTTCTGGCTTTCAAATCCACGCCGTAATGATAGCGCCTGCTGCCCCTGCGCCCGAAATTCGATGTCATAAAACCATCGCAGGGCATGGTAAAATTCGATAAATCCACCCTGAATGAATCCGGGGCATTTACCGTTCCATAAACATCTACGTGGTTCGGTGTCCATACTCCGCCATAAATATCGTCGGCCGGAATATCGGCAGGGTTCCATTCTTCACGTTCGGCTTTGGCTTCATCAATAACGGATAAATCCATTTTCAATTTCAATCCGTCAGCAAACAGGTTTGTTTGCTTATCGCTCAACGATGAACTGTGAATTTGCTTGTATATAACTTCGGGTCTGGAATCTTTTGTGGCTTTTTGCTGCGAGAATGCTGTTAAACTAATAAATGTGAATGCTAACGGCAATACTATCCTCAACGTTGAAAATACATTTAATCTCTCCATAACTTACAGTCTCAATAATTTTTTAGTCTTATTTTGATTGATTTTTACCATTAATACTCGCCGTTCGCGTAAACGTTGGGGAGCATTAATTGCGGGTAATTAAATATTTCGATTTCAGAAAAAAATCGGTTTAGTTCAATTTGTGCCGTTTCCGGAGAGTCCGATGCATGAACAATATTTTCCTGAA
>JAQVEB010000385.1 GCA_028698105.1 Petrimonas sp.
CCGGCTGCGTTGGCTTAACGGGGTTTTCCGTTACAACGGCTGCTGCAGCGGTTTTTATGGGAATATTCAGAACCTGTCCGTTCATCAGGCCGTTTTTGGCTGCGGGGTTGTATCTCAGAATATCGTCCACGGTAACGGAGAAAGTCCGTGCAATGGCCATCAGTCCTTCGCCGGGTTTCACATTGTAGGTGTAAAACGGTTTACCGTCAATGGTTATTTTGTCGTAAGGCAGATTTTGAGCCGATATTCCTGTGAAGAAAAACGTAAAAAGAACGATCAACATCGTAAATTTATACATGTAGATAGTGTTACGCATTTATAGTTATTTTTTGGTTATTGTCTGATTATTACGGTGCAAAAATACGAATAAAATCGGAATCCGGTTCAAATTGACCTTCTATCCCGATTTTTTTTAGCTTTTTATAGCACATTCACACAAAAATTAGTTTGCACTCTCCGGTTTATCTATGCCCTGTTTCCCTTCGTCTCTGTAGCGCTGATACAACGGCCTGAACTTATCCGATTTTCCTTTTTCCTCGTATTTCTGTATGATTTCCTGCGCCTTGCGGTAGGTCTTTTCTGCATCCTGCAATTTTAGATCGTGCGTTTGTTCGATGGATTTGTTTGTGAGTTTAGCCGCTTTTTTGGCATCTTTTTCCATCCGGTTGCACGATGCAAACACGATCAATAAACTCATTGCCGCTATCCAAAAGCGTGCCGATGACATACTTCTCACGTTATTTCCTTTTCGCATATAATTCATTGCCGTTAAAACGGTAGGTTTTCTTTCTCCCCGTTCAAAAAATCGTTTGCCGGTGAAGCGGGCATGTGTTCTTTTGTCTCCGCAGGAGTCCGTTTATTCATTTTTGAAGAAAATTCCACGTACCCTTTTCGTTTACCAGAGCTCACGGAGTTATCGTCAATGTTTTGAAATTGGGCGTAATCGCTGTCGAATTTCATCCGCACCAAGCCGGTAGGGCCGTTCCTGTGCTTGGCGATAATAATTTCCGCCACGCCCTGCGTGGAGTTGCCGTACTCGTCTTCCGTGATCTTGTAATACTCCGGCCGATGTATAAAACAAACGATATCGGCATCTTGTTCGATGGCGCCCGACTCGCGCAAATCAGCCAACTGCGGACGTTTGCCCTCGGTTCCCTGCCTGTTTTCCACACCCCGGTTCAACTGCGACAGCGCCACGATGGGAATATTCAGTTCCTTGGCCAACCCCTTCAACGAACGCGATATGGTACTTACCTCCTGTTCGCGGCTGCCGAAAGTCATGCCGCTGGCATTCATCAATTGCAAATAATCTATGATAAGTATTTTTATGCCGTGTTCGCGCACCAGCCGGCGGGCTTTGGTTCTGAGTTCAAACACCGAAAGGCTGGGCGTGTCGTCCACATAAATGGGCGCGTCATACAGGTCTTTAATTTTGGTATCCAGCATTTCCCATTCCTGCGGAACCAGATCGCCTTTTTTAATTTTTTCCCCGGTTATGTGGCACACGTTCACAATGAGCCGGTTAACCAACTGAACGTTGGACATTTCGAGCGAAAAAAGCGCCACCGGAACATCGGAGTTCAAGGCCATATTCTTTGCCATGGAAAGCACAAACGCCGTTTTACCCATTGCAGGCCTGGCGGCGATAATAATGAGATCGGAATTTTGCCAACCCGAGGTATATTTATCCAGTTCCTTGAATCCGCTCGACAGTCCGCTCATGCCGTCTTTCCGGTTGGCCGCAACCTGTATGTTGTGCAACGCTTCCTTGATCACAGGATTGATTTGAATGACATCCTTTTTGACATTTCGTTGCGAAATCTCAAACAGGCGGCCCTCGGTCTCCTGCATCAAATCGTCCACATCCACCGTTTCGTCGAAAGCCTGATGAACCACGTCCGACGAAAACGAAATCAACTGGCGCGCCAGATATTTTTGCGCGATAATGCGCGAGTGGTATTCAATATGGGCCGCCGAAGCCACCTTGTCCGTCAGTTCGGCCACGTAAACCGCTCCTCCGGCGGTTTCCAGCTCACCTCTACGCTTGAGTTCTTCGACAACCGTGAGCACATCAACCGGTTTTTGCTGCACGGCTAATCCTTGTATGGATCCAAAAATCACCTGGTGAACGGGGTCGTAAAAACTTTCGGGTTTCAGTATATCGCTGATGATGGAATAGGCGTCTTTTTCGAGCATTAGCGCGCCAAGCACGGCTTCTTCCAACTCCTTTGCCTGTGGCGGAAGCTTGCCGATGTCGGGCACCATCACCGTTTTTTCTACTACTTTTACGTTTGTCTTTCGTTTCTGTTTCTCCATTTTTTATGTTTCGCTAAAAGATTGTAAAGGTACTTCACAAAAGTTCGTAAACGCAGTTTTCGGGAGTTTTGTTATCCACAGAACCGCAAAAAAAGTGTTGAAAACTTTTTTAGGGATTGTTGTGAAATTGTTTCCAAAGAATAACCCCTGTCGCATTATACGGTGCGCCCTACACCGTCGGATAGCTAAAAATAAAT
>JAQVEB010000386.1 GCA_028698105.1 Petrimonas sp.
AATCGCAATGCATCCAATTTCAGATTTACCTATGTGGAACCCATTGCAAAAAACTATTTCCTCAATTTTTCCTACAACATCCAACGTAGCACGACAGAAAACTTGAGAAAAACGTTCGACTACGATTCCACTCTGCTCGACTATATTCGTCTCAATCCGGAATACAGCAAAAGCTCCGAAAATCTAACTACAACACAAAACATTCGGGTAAACTTTCGCGCGCAACTCCCAAAATACACGTATAATCTCGGCATCAATATCGCCCCGCTGTATATCAACAGCAAAAGTTTTATTACCGACTGGTTCCAAAACGGAATAGATTCTGTATTATACGACCCTCAACCGATAAAAGCAGTAAATTATGCGCCACAACTTGAATTCAACTATCGTTTGGGGGACAAAAATATTCGAAAAAATATCCGACTTCGATACAATGGAACAACCCGGCAACCTTCGATTAATCAGTTAGATCCCACACCCAATACCACAAACCCGCTAAACATCAGAACGGGAAACCCCGATTTGCTTGCATCGTTCATCCACAACGGTTCGCTGGAATACAATTACAACTATAGAGAAAAACAACGGTCGATGACCGCTTCATGGAATTACAGTTACATCCAAAACGACATTGTGAATTTCACTTCCTACGAAGACGGCATCCAACATACCATGCCCATAAATGTCAGCGGATCGTGGAATACCAATGGGACACTGCTTTATGCCGGAGCCTTGGACAAAAAAATGAAGTTGAAATTTACCACCCATACCAATATCGGATACCGAAACCAAATTGGTTACACACGCGTGAGCAAGGAAAGCCAAAAAAATATTTCCAAAACCTCCACGCTGTCAGAATCCTTAAGCCTGAGCTACAACAATGATTGGTTTTACGGACAATTTCGAGGAACCATAAACTACTCCAATACCGATTATTCGCTCGAACACCTGAAATCGCAACGTTCCTTCAGATACAACCTCTCGTATAACATCCAACTCACGCTACCCAAATCGTTTTCTATTTCGAGCGATATCCGCTGGACGGCAAATAGGGGACTTTCGGCAGGATACAACAAAGACGAAGTAATGTGGAATGCACAAATCAGTAAATCGTTCCTGAAAGGTAATCGAGGACAATTGCGCTTGCTCTTTAACGATATTTTGCAGCAACGCTTAAATATCACTCGGAGTGTCGGCTCCAACTACCTGTCCGATTCCGAAACCAACGCATTGACGAGCTATTTCTTGCTGAGTTTCTCGTACCGAATGAGGGCGATGAATGCGGGTGGCCGTGGAAGAACAGGACGCCTCGACCGAAATTGATTACCCTTTCATTTTTATGAGCCGGCATTGCGCAAGCATGAAAGATTTGCATCTAAATAAAAAACAGCCAACAATATACCTGCGAAAAATTTTTTTTTATTGAACAAATCCTTAACTTTGCAACGAATTGAAAATAGGATGATGAAGGAGAGTTCCGGTCTTGATATGTTAGACCGGAATTCTTTTTCTTACATTTTTTCCGATAAAAACCAACAAACAAATAAACCAATTATTAAATTATTAAAAGGGAGATTTTACTATGGCAGTTACTTACATGACCGAAGAAGGTTTTCGGAAACTAAAAGAAGAATTGGCATACATGGAATCTGTGCAAAGACCCGAGATATCCCGCCAAATTGCTGAAGCAAGGGATAAAGGAGACCTTTCTGAAAATGCCGAATACGATGCCGCCAAAGAAGCGCAAGGAATGTTGGAAGCTAAAATTGCACAAACGAAAGCATTGATGGCTTCGGTGCGCCTGATAGACGAAAATTCGATCAAAACAGACGCTGTGCAGATCATGAACAAAGTAACCATTCGTAATGTGAAAACAAAAAAAGAAATGACCTACACATTGGTCTCGGAAAGCGAAGCTGATCTGAACAACGGGAAAATAGCGGTGAACTCACCCATCGCACAAGGATTGTTGGGAAAAAAAGTAGGCGATATTGCCGAAATTAAAGTACCGTCAGGAATAATGACGTTCGAAATATTAAATATATCAATTTAAAAAAGAAATCGCCATGCCAACCATTTTCAGCAGAATCATCGCGGGAGAAATCCCGTCTTATAAAGTTGCGGAAGACGACAAGTTTTTTGCCTTTCTGGATATCAACCCCATGGCTAAAGGACATACATTGGTGGTTCCAAAACAGGAAATCGATTATATTTTTGACCTGGACGACAACACATTGTCCGACATGATCGTCTTTGCCAAAAAAACGGCTAAAGCCATCGAAAAAGCCATCCCGTGCAAACGCGTAGGAATGATGGTAATCGGACTGGAAGTGCCTCATGCACACATTCATCTCATTCCTATTCAAAAAGAAAGCGATATGAGTCTGGCAAACCCGCGTTTGAAATTATCGGAACAGGAGTTCCGGGAAATAGCAGAAACTATCCGACAAGCTTTCTTTTCGTCCGCCTCAACTGATAAACAAAAGTAAAGACTGCAACAACAAAGGCAAC
>JAQVEB010000387.1 GCA_028698105.1 Petrimonas sp.
AGCCATGTAAAGGAATTTTCGTTTTTTAAATTCTTCCAATTCTTTTTCATCGTCACTTTCAATCCAGCATGCTTTATAAAGATTGAGCGGCTCCCACCGGCATTGCGCTCCGTATTCGTGCAATAGACGGTATTGTATGACTTCGAACTGCAGTTGCCCTACTGTTCCGATAATTTTCCTGCCGTTAAACTGATGAGTAAACAATTGGGCTACCCCTTCATCCATCAGTTGTTCGATCCCTTTATGCAATTGCTTTGCTTTCATGGGATCGGCATTTTCGATGTATTTGAACATTTCGGGCGAAAAACTGGGCAATCCTTTAAAATGTAGCTCTTCCCCAGCCGTGAGGGTGTCGCCGATTTTGAAATTACCGTTATCGGGCAGTCCGACAATATCTCCTGCGTAGGCTTCGTCCACAACTTCTTTTTTCTGAGCCATGAAAGCTGTGGGAGACGAAAACTTCATCATTCGGTTGTAACGAACATGCTTGTAATTTACATTTCGTTCGAATTTGCCCGAACATACTTTTACGAAGGCTATGCACGAGCGATGGTTGGGGTCCATGTTGGCATGAATCTTAAAGACGAACCCTGTGAAAGGTTCTTCGTATGGGTTTACAATACGTTCTTCGGCTTTTACCGGACGTGGCGAAGGTGCGATATCTACAAAACAATCGAGCAATTCTTTAACGCCAAAATTGTACAATGCCGATCCGAAAAATACCGGAGCAAGTTTACCTGCAAGGTAATCTTCACGATTAAATGAAGGATATACCTCGGTGATAAGCATGACATCGTCACGCAGTCTTTTTGCCAATGGATTACCAATATGCTTTTCCAGCTCAGGCGAATTTATATCGATGGTTACCGATTCGGTAAGGGTCTGTTTGCCGGGTTTATACAGATCGAGGCGGTTTTTATAAAGATTGTAGACTCCCTTAAACCGTTTTCCCATTTCGATAGGCCAACTTAGTGGTCGTACGTTGATGTGCAGCTCTTTTTCCAGTTCATCGAGCAGGTCGAAAGGGTCTTTCCCTTCGCGATCCAACTTGTTGACAAAAACCATGACGGGCGTATGGCGCATCCGACAGACTTCCATGAGTTTTCGTGTCTGCATTTCTACCCCTTTTGCGGCATCTATCACGATGATTACGCTATCAACTGCGGTCAGGGTGCGAAATGTATCTTCGGCAAAGTCCTGGTGCCCGGGTGTATCGAGGATATTGATTTTGAAATTGTTGTATTCGAACCCCATTACCGAGGTTGCTACCGATATTCCACGTTGTTTTTCGATTTCCATCCAGTCCGATGTAGCCGTCTTTTTTATCTTGTTCGATTTTACGGCGCCGGCCACGTGGATAGCTCCTCCGTAGAGGAGCAATTTTTCTGTTAAGGTGGTTTTCCCCGCATCGGGGTGACTGATAATAGCAAATGTTCGTCTGCGTTGTATTTCTTTTTGTAATGTCATAAATGATTTTCTCTTGTCTCTTTGCTTTTGCTTTTTATGTTAAGGGTTAATGATCAATTTTTTCATGCATCTTTCCAATGCCTCCTCCCAATGGGGAATGGTGACATGAAATGTGGACTCTATTTTCGATTTATCCAACACACTATATTGCGGTCTTTCGGCTTGTACCGGGTACTCTTCCGTTTTTATCGGATTGATTTTGCATGTATCGATACGTGCGAGTTCCTTAATTTTTCCGGCAAAACCATACCATGTTGTTTCGCCTCGATTAGAAAAATGATAGATTCCCTTTTTCCATTCGCTTTCGTCGGCATCTTCTAGTATAACCATGATCATTTCTGCCAGATCGGCGGCATATGTAGGAGATCCTTGCTGATCGGAAACAACGTTGATTTCCTCTTTTTCGTTCATCAGTTTCAGCATGGTTTTCACAAAATTTGTACCAAATTCGGAATATAGCCACGAGGTACGGATGATGATGAAATCGGGTTGAATTTCCTGTATGGCTTCTTCTCCTTTTAGTTTCGATTTGCCGTACACCGATAGGGGGTTGGGTATTGTCTCTTCGGTGTAAGGGGTAGTTGATTTTCCATCAAAAACATAATCGGTAGAAATATGAACGAGGCGGCACCCGAATTCTTTTGCTGCTTTAGCCAGATTCTCGACACCGGTATAGTTGATGAGATAGGCTTGTTCAGGTTCGCTCTCCGCTTTGTCTACTGCCGTATAGGCGGCACAATTGACAATGTATTCTATCGTGTTGTGTTCGATGAATTCTTTCACTTGAGGTAAAGATGCGATATCCAATTCAGCAACATCGGTATAAATAAAATGAAAGGCATTATTCGTGCGTTTTTGCAACTCACGAAGAGCATTGCCTAATTGTCCGTTTGCACCGGTTACCAACACATTTTTTTGAATCAGCCCATAATAGAATTCCTGTTTATGGGTAACGGTTTCCGTTCCGCCCAACTGTTTGGTTGTTCCTGTATAAATTGCCATATCTGTAAGTTTAGAATAGGGAAAGCATGTTAGGTTTCTT
>JAQVEB010000388.1 GCA_028698105.1 Petrimonas sp.
CGTCAATGTCGAATCCCAAGGAAAGACGCAACGTTTGGTCGAGAGGGTTGCTTTGAACCGTGGATACGAGATAAGAGGCATCTAACCGAAAAGCGCTTTTAATATTGAATCCGGCGCCAAAGGCGAAATATTTCCGGTTGCCTTTGTAAGCGCTTTCGTTGAAATAGCCCATGCGTACGGAGAATTTCTGATCGTACGTATATTCGGTTCCCAGCGACCACATGATCTCTTTCATCTCTTCGTTGAATCCGCCCGGAGCGTCGTCGAACGATTTGAAAATGCCCGCAATGGGCGAAATGTCGCGGTATTTTTCCACGCGCGCCTGCCAATCGGCATCCGACTCGCCCTCTTTTTTTACGGGAGGCGTGGGAACGAGCAACTTGTTGATGTCGAAACTCAAAGCAATGGTGTTTACCTCATCAATGGGATATGCCAGCGACGTTCCCAAACGCAGGTTGGTAGGAATAAATTCGGAAGTGTTGCCTCCGTCCATGGATATTTTCGTTCCGATGTTGGAAATATTGAATCCCAAACCCAACAACGCTTCCGATCGGCCAAGGGCGAGGTAGGTCTCGTTATATCCGGCAATGTCGGCGGCGAAAGCGTTTCCGGGAGTTACTTCGTCGTCCGGTCCGTAGGAGTAGTCGGAGTGAATATAGCGCAGCGTTACCGCGCCCGAGAATGTTTCGGTGAGTTTTCGCGAATAGGCCACATCGAAAGAGAGTTCATACGGCGCCACGTTTTGCCAAAAATCGCCGTTGAGGTCGGTGATGGCGATATTGCCCAAAGAGAAATAGCGCAGCGACGTGCTGATGGCGTTCAGGTTTTCGTTGCCGAATTTCCAGTAACCTGCCAAATACACTAAATCTATGTCGTTCACCAATTTGCTCAACCAGGGCGTGTAGGAGAAAGATATCCCCGCCTGGCTTTTCACGAACGGATATTTGGCGGCATTCCAGTATTGGGAATACACATCGGGCATGGTAGCCGCACCAATGTCGCCCATGCCGCCCCCGCGGGCGTCGGGTGCGATTTGCAGCGATGGAACCGCTACCGGAATAGGATTGTACGTCTGTGAGAACGCGGTATTGCCGATCAAGAGCGATACCATGGCAGCCACTGCGATGAGAATGGATTTTTTATTTTTGTTCATATTGCTGGCGGTTTACTAGTGTAAAAACCCATTTTAGTTTAAATTATTGTTCCGTCCTGTTTATTTTACGTAAAAATCCAACAATTTTTCGTTTTCGATATAACCTTCAAGGTGATCATTGATGGCCACAGCCCCAATGCCGGCAGGCGTACCGGTAAAGATGAGATCGCCGATTTTCAGGGTGAAAAACTTGCTTACGTACGCGATAATTTTGTTCACCGAAAAGATCATGTCTTTTGTATTGCCTTGCTGCACGGTATTTCCGTTGATATCGAGCTGAAAATTGATGTTTTGGATGTCGGAAAACGTTTCTTTCGGAACGAATTTTCCGATGGGGGCGGAATTATCGAAACTTTTAGAAACCTCCCAGGGTAACCCTTTTTCTTTTTGACGGCGTTGCAGGTCGCGGGCTGTGAAATCAATGCCCACCGTAACTTCGTCGTAATAGCGGTGAGCATATTTCTCCGCGATATTCTTTCCCAGACGGCTGATTTTTACGACCACCTCGGTTTCATAATGCATTTCTTCCGAAAAATCGGGGATAAAAAAAGGTTTTCCGTTTTTCAGCAAAGCCGAATCGGGTTTCATAAAAATAACCGGCTCTTCGCTTTCGAACGTGCGTTTCATTTCTTTGTTATGCGAAGCATAATTGAGCCCTATCGCGATGATCTTCATAACAAGTGGGTGATTTATTTGTGTTTCTGCGCGTTTAACCGGTTGAACATAACCGCCAGGTGCGCATACATGGAGGTGTTTTGCAACACGATATTTTCCGGTACGCGAATTCTGAACGGAGTGAAATTCCATACGGCGCGAATGCCTCCGCTAACCATATAATCGGCGGTTTGCTGCGCGATCTCGGGCGGTACGGTGAGCACGCCTATATCAGCTTTAATTATCCTGTTTTTTTCTACGAAATCATCGGCATGGAAAACCGGGATACGATTGATCTCGGTGTTTACTACCGAGTCTTTTACATCGAAACCGGCAAGGATTTTCAATCCGAATTGTTCCAGCCCCGAGTCCGACAACAGCGCGGCGCCCAAGCTTCCCACCCCGAAAAGGATTGCCCGGTGCGTTGACCTGAATCCCAAAAAATCTTCCAGCACATCAATCAGGGAGTCCACATCGTAACCCACGCGGGTTTTCCCGCTAATATCAACATAAGAAAGGTCTTTTGCGATTTGGGTGGATGAAACATTGATTTTTTTCGCTATTTGGGTGGACGAAACATGCGTTTCGCCTTTCTTTTTCAGCAATTTTACATAAGCCAGATACCACGGGAGCCTGCGAAGCGCGGGTTCCGGTACGTTCCAGTTATATGTAAAGGAGTTAGACACGGGCAGTAACC
>JAQVEB010000389.1 GCA_028698105.1 Petrimonas sp.
TGATAAAAAATAAGCGTACGCTTATCTTTTTTTGCTTTGTCAAGGAAGCGCTTTTTCTCCTCCATGGCCAGCGCCGCGTTGTTATCGTAGGCTGAAAGCCAGCCAAGGGACAAATTCAACGATGTCGGCACCACATCGCCGGGGAAAGCGAAATTTCCTTCGTCGGTATCAAACAAAACGATAATTTGTCCGAGTGTGTGGCCATCATAAATTTCCAGCCGGATGTTTTCGTCCCACTGTTCGTCGTTTTCCACAAATTGCAACTGTCCCGCATTAAAAACCGGCTCAATATTTTCGGAGAAAAACGAATCTTCTTCAAAAAGTCGGGGATTCCGGTAATTTTCCCATTGCTTCAAACTCACGCGGTAGATGGCATTTGGGAAGGTGGGCACAATTTCCCCCTTTTCGTTCAGTACGGTACTGCCGCCGCAATGATCGAAATGCAGGTGCGTGAGAATAACATCCGTAACCTCTTCGGGAGCGAAACCGATCTTGCGGATTTCTTCCGTTATGTCTTTCATATTGTGCGGTTTGTAGAATTTAAGCTTCGCGTGATCTTTTTGTCCGATACCGGTATCTACGATGATCTTCCGTTTTTCCGTTTCGATAAACAAGCATCGGAGCGACATCTCGCACATGTTGTTTTCGTCTGTTTTATACTTCTTCGACCAATATTTTCTCGGTACCGGGCCAAACATCACGCCGCCGTCTCCCCAAAAATATCCCGACTCTATGATTTGAAACTTGAGCATAAAAGTTGTATTTTTGTGGCAAAATTACTAAAAATAATTTACGCTTCGCCTCTAACTCCCCCAAAGGGGAGAACGGAAGTCCCTCTCTTGTGGAGAGGGATTTAGGGAGAAGCTCTAAATCTGAATAATGAACGCCCCAAACAAACAAGACAACATAGCCGAATACCTGCTCTACATGTGGCAAATAGAAGATTTGCTGCGCGTGTATGAGTTGGATATAGATAAGATCGAAAAGAATCTGATCGCTCCGATGAACTTGTCGGAAGAGGATGCAAAAGAGGCGCGCGATTGGTACGAAGGGCTGATACTGATGATGAAATCGGAAAACGTACAGCATGACGGCCATTTGCAGGTTAACAAAAATATCCTGATTGACCTCACCGATGCGCATCTGCGCTTGTTGAATAACCCGCAGGAATCGGCCTACATTGCTACGTATTACAAAACCCTGCCGCATATTGTGGCGCTTCGGGCGAAATCGGAAAAGAAAGATGTTACCGAACTCGAAACCTGTTTAACGGCATTGTACGGTTATCTGCTGCTTAAACTTCAAAAGAAAGAAATATCTGCAGAAACGCAGCAGGCGGTGGAACAAATTCGTAATTTGTTGCGTTTACTTGCTGAAAAATACAAAACAATAGACAAAGAAGAAATTGAATAAATTATGCCAATTTACACAGGTTCAAGCAAACATTTGGGCGGAACGGAAACCGTTACACGCCGGCAGGAAAACTATTACGGATTAGTGCAGAAAAATGTTCTGATAACGGGCGCTAACGGACAATTGGGCAACGAGTTGCGTAAGCGTCAGGAAATGAGCAACAATTCGTTTTATTTTATCTTCACCGATATGGGCGAACTGGATATTACCGATGCCCGGCAGGTTGATGACTTCGTGCGCGAGCATTCCATCCGCTATATCGTGAATTGTGCCGCTTACACGGCGGTGGACAAGGCCGAAGAGGATGTTGAAACGGCTTACAGGGTGAATTACAACGGGCCCGAAAATCTGGCCGTGGCGGCCAATAAGCACGACGCTAAAATGATCCATATTTCCACCGATTATGTGTTCGATGGCAAATCCGTGATCCCGTACCTGGAAAATGTGCGGCCTAATCCGCAATCGGTTTACGGGAAATCGAAGTTAAAAGGCGAGGAAGCTATTCTGGAAGCGTTGCACGATGCGATTATCATCCGCACATCGTGGTTGTATTCGGAGTTTGGCAATAATTTCGTGAAAACCATGATCCGCCTGATGAACGAACGCGACGAACTAAATATCGTTGCGGATCAGAAAGGTTCTCCAACTTACGCGGCCGATTTGGCCCAAATGATCCTCGTAATCATGGAAGATGCGGAACAAACCGAGTGGAAGCCGGGTATTTATCATTTTTCCAACGCGGGAGAAACCACCTGGTTCCATTTTGCCGCCAAGATAAAAGAGTTGGCCGGAATAGAACGCTGTACGCTCAACCCGATTAAAACCGAAGAATATAAAACCGTTGCCGAGCGCCCGGCATACAGCGTGATGGATATTTTCAAGATAAAAAATACGTTTCACGTGGAAGTCCCCAAATGGGACGAAGCGCTTGAAAGGTGCATCGGTAAATTGAAAATTAATAATTAATGCGAATCCAGAGTTAAAAAATAAGATATAAGAAAGCGATGGCCAACTTTCCGAAAATATGTACTAAAAGTCCGTTGGTTGATCTAACTTTCATCGCTCTTTGAATAGATGTTTTTTCGTTTA
>JAQVEB010000390.1 GCA_028698105.1 Petrimonas sp.
GTAGTTGGGTTTGTTTGTTGCGCGACATGATCGGACAACGCCTGGCTCATATTCGATTTGCTTCCCATCAAAAAACTGATCTGAGGCCCTGCGTTGAAAATAAAACGCACCTTATTCCCGAAATAAACGTGCGTCAGCAACGGGATTTCCAGATAAGTGAGGTTGCGGGAGTAACTGAATTCGGGGTTGTTGTCGTAAGCTTCTTCCCATCCCCGCTGCGCGATGTTTGCTTCGAGCAGCAGGCCCAAATGTTTTTCGGAAATATATTTCGCCGAAATGCCGCCGTGAATGCCCGGATGCGATTTTTGCGTCAGCGCGGGGACAAAATCCACTGTGGAGAAAAGCGCTCCGCCGCCTGCGCCAATGTACAATTGGGGTTTAAAAACGCTCTCCTGCGCTTTTACCGAAAAAACACAGCTCACGAGGAGAAATATAGCCAGCAGTTGACGCATTATCGGCTTTTATCGGTTTTTATTACAAGTCTGTTCGGATCATAGTAAACAAGGTATAGTCCGGCATTCACGAATCCGCCCCAGTTGTTCACGCGCTCAAAATAAAACGGAAACTCAATGGAACTTACGCGTACATTATTTACATTTTGTTCAAAATTCTTGCCGTATTGTTGCAGCGCGGTGATGAAAAATAGTCCGGTATCGTAGCCCCACATGCCGTAGCGCGGATAGAGGTCCATGACATCGCGTTTGTACCATTTCCGAAATTCGGCGTTGAACTCTTTGGTTTCCAAATCGTTTTCGTCAACGAAAAACGTGGTGAAAATATATGTTCCCAATTTGTAATAATCCGATTTGAATTTTGAATCGTACGTCTGCCACTCGGGGTAACCAAACAAACGGGTTACAAGCCCCGGATTAGCGCTTTGCACTTTCAGCAGTGCATCCAAAATCTGGCGAAGCGATGCACGATCGCCCGTAGTGGGCACGAGGATGTTTTCTTTGCCTTGGGTGAGAAGTGGTAAAATATTTTTATCGAGCGACTGATCTACGGTCACTATATCGTATTTAATGTTGTTTTTGCGCAAATCGGATTGAAGTGTGTTCACAAAATTGCTCTTGTCCGACCGCGTGGGTACGTTGAGGAAAACAACGTTCGCATTCCGGAAATTCTGTGTGAAAACTTGCGAAGCTTTTGAATAAGTGTATGATTCCATGGGATTTACCTGGAATATCTGGCCGTTATTGAGCACTTCTTTGTTGCTCATGGAGAAGGGAACAACGTATTTCACGTTATACGCTTTCGCGAAATCGGAGATTACTTTTATTTGTGCGTCATTGGTGCCTCCGATAACCACGTCGAGGTTCTGCATCTCCATTGTTCCGAGCAAGCTTTGCAGTTTGCGCGTATCGCTTCCTTTCCCGATCTCAAACACGTACAGCTCGATATTTGCTCCGCGATCTTTCATCTTCTTTACGGCAAGCAAAAAACCCTCGTAATATTCCTGCAAGCGCAGGTGCGCTTTCTGGCTTTCATCGAGGAAAGGCATCAGCAATCCGACCTTTATCACGTCCAGACGTTGCGATTGCCGGGTTTGCTGCAGCAGTTGATTGGCCTGGTTTTCTTCGGCAACCTGGTTTCGCTGATCGGAGCGGCTCACACGCGTAGGGATGATCAACCGCATATTCACCCTTAAACCCGCCGAGAGTATCGGATTTGCTTTCTCGATCTCGTCCTGAGTCACGTTGTACTGACGTGCGATGCCGTACAATGTTTCGCCCTGTTTCACTTCGTGGATAACGTTTTTCACCTGTTCATTGTAGGGCGTGAACGTTTCGTTCGTCTCAAAAAACGGAACACGAATTATTTTTCCAATCTGAAACGTCTCCACCGATAAGCCCGGGTTTGCGGTTATAATATCTTCAGGTTTAAGCTGATATGTTTTTGAAACGGAATACAGCGTTTCTTTCGGCAAAATCGTATGATAGCGGTAATTTTCTTCTTTGTTTTCGCTGATCGTGCGCCTTTGCGGAATTGTGAGCACCTCTCCTATCCTGATGCCGTCCCGGGCCGATGGATTGTAGCGATATATTTCTTCCTCGGTCGTATTGTAGGTATTCGCCAGAGAATACACGGTTTCGCCACTCGATACCGTGTGTTTGAACGTGTTGTTCTGATCGAAAGGCGCGATGGGCGCTTGGGGCGCTTCGGACGCAAAAGCGGCCGGCTGCGTCGGCTTAACGGGGTTTTCCGTTACAACGGCTGCGGCAGCGGTTTTTATGGGAATATTCAGAACCTGTCCGTTCATCAGGCCGTTTCTGGCTGCGGGGTTGTATTTCAGAATATCGTCCACGGTAACGGAGAAAGTCCGTGCAATGGCCATCAGTCCTTCGCCGGGTTTCACATTGTAGGTGTAAAACGGCTTACCGTCAATGGTTATTTTGTCGTAAGGCAGATTTTGAGCCGATATTCCTGTGAAGAAAAACGTAAAAAGAACGATCAACATCGTAAATTTATACATGTAGATAGTGTTACGCATTTATAGTTAT
>JAQVEB010000092.1 GCA_028698105.1 Petrimonas sp.
ATCCGTTATGTATATGTGGAGTCGATGATTAACGGAACTAACCCGTTGGCTTTTTTCACAACCGATCTGTTCACCAGCGGTTATCTGATGTGCAAATTGCTGAACCTGCTGCTTCCCGATTCATCCGATATCGGCATCATGCAAGCCATCCGCACCGGAAACCGGAGTGCGAACAACACCATCAAGAGAAGAGAAGGCGTTGACCGGTTTTTTCAGGAAAAAGGATTAAAAAACAACGTTTTCGGAATTAAATTCCACCCGAATCAAGCCGAAGCAAACAACCGGTCAATGGCGGATTTTTTCGCTAAACATCCCGATATAAAAGGAGTTATCGTTTTAAACTCACACGGAAATATTATTGCCGATTTTTTGAAAAAAAACAAAAAACAGGATGTAAAACTGGTCTGCATGGACCTCACCGATCCGAATGTGAATGCCCTCAAAGAGGGTTCGATAGAGTTCCTCATAAACCAAAATCCTGAACAACAGGGATATATGGCCATGAAGACGGTATTGGAACACCTTGTGTTGAAGATAACCGGCAAAATGGAAAATTTCCTTCCCATGGAAATCATTACCAAAGAAACCATTGACCTGTATTTGCAATACGACTTGCTGCATCAGTTGTGATCCGATTTACGTCTTATGATAAGAGAAAAAATTGTAATCAAAAATTCAAAAGGAATTAATCTTTCGGGGATTCTTTCGATTCCCGGAAAAACGGCGCCCCTCACGTTTGCCGTTTTTGCCCATTGCTTCACCTGCAACAAGAACTACATCAACGCAAAATACATTTCGGAGGCACTCACGAACCAGAACATCGGCGTTTTGCGCCTCGATTTTACGGGATTGGGCGAGAGTGAAGGTGCGTTTGCCGAAACCAATTTCACCTCAAATATCAACGATTTGACCGACGCGGCAGCTTTTTTATCGAAAAACTACCTCCCGCCGAAACTGTTGATCGGCCATTCTCTGGGAGGCGCAGCCTCCATTGTGGCGGCACAAAAAATTGATTCGGTGAAAGCGCTTGCCGTGATAGGAACACCATCCACACTCGATCACATTAAAAAGCTTTTTACCGATAAAATGGCGGAAATCACTTCGGCCGGAAGCGCAACGGTGGATGTGGCCGGTCGCGATATCGAAATCGGGAAAACTTTCGTGGAAGACCTCTCTTCGTACAACCTGAAAAAGGTGCTGAACACGCTCACAAAACCAATCCTGATCATGCATTCGCCCGACGACCACATGGTCAATATTGATCATGCAACGTCTATTTTCATGGCTGCGCGGCATCCAAAAAGTTTTATTTCGCTCGATCGCATGCATCATCTCATCACGAATCCGAAGGATGCGGAATATATCGGAAAATTAATCGCCACCTGGAGTTCGAGGTATATAACAAACGACAAATAGCTTCGTTTAAGCAATATAAATCAACGTTTTATAGACAAAAAAAATATCCCAATGAAAACAAAATCTGTACTGATCGCGTGTAGCGTTTTTTTCGTTGTAACCGGATGCAAAGTGAGTGAAACGAAGAACGAAGGCAAATTTCTTGTTCCTTTCACCAAAAAACAAGACGTTAATCCGTGTCTTCTGCCGTCGGATACGGCAACATTCCTTTGTCCGGTGCGGAATGCGCTGGTGAAATGGGAAGAAAAAGATGTGTTCAATCCGGCTGCTGCCGTTAAAGGCGATACGCTTTTTTTACTGTACAGAGCCGAAGACAGCATCGGAAAATACAACGGCACTTCGCGTCTGGGGCTTGCATACAGCCTCGACGGATATACTTTTCATAAAGAACCGGCGCCCGTTTTGTATCCTGCGAAAGATAAATTCGAAAAATACGAATGGGAAGGCGGATGCGAAGATCCGCGCCTGGTACAGGATACCGCCGGAACGTATTATGTAACCTACACGGCTTACGACGGAAACAAGGCACGTCTGTTCGTGGCTACATCCAGCGACCTGCGACACTGGCAAAAACACGGCTCCGTGTTTAAGAACGCCGAAGGCGGAGATTTCGTAAACATGTGGTCGAAATCGGGCTCAATTGTGAGCAAAGAAACCGGCGGACGCATGGTAGCACAAAAAATAAACGGAAAATATTGGATGTATTGGGGCGAATCGAATATTTATCTGGCTTCGTCCGAGAATCTTATTGATTGGCAACCCATCATTGAGACCGATCCGCAAAAAATGTACCTCGATACTATGCGCAATTACTCCGTGCCTTTCAAAATTATTTTTTCCACCAGAAAAAATATGTTCGACAGCGAGTTGGTGGAACCCGGTCCTCCCGCCATCGTAACCGAACAGGGTATTTTGTTGATCTACAACAGTAAAAACAGTCCGGCTTTCGGCGATAAAACCTTGGCCGACGGCACGTACGCTGCCGGACAGATCATCATGGACAAAACCGATCCTACAAAAGTTTTGTATCGCACGGATAAGTGGTTTATTTCGCCGGATCAGCCTTTCGAAATCACAGGGCAGGTAAATAACGTATGTTTCGTGGAAGGATTAGCCCGTTTCAAAAACAAATGGCTGCTCTATTACGGCACCGCCGATTCAAAAATTGCCGTTGCCGAGTCGGAAACAGTACTGGAGTGACATTTAACTCAGGTTTTATCGGAAGTTTTTGGAGTTCTTCACTAAACAAGATGTAACAACCGGGCATGCTTTATAAACGAACAACCCCTACTGTGCGGATTTACACAATAGAGGTTGTTTTTCGTGGTCCCACTTGTCCCGATAGGAATCGGGAGAACCAAGGACTCCCTGTCCCGATGGCTATCGGGAGAGTCAGGTGCTCTGCCAAGTTTGGGAGTATAATTTGTCTTTCATTTCGGGATATTTAGCCAAGTTTTGGATGTAAACCGATGATTTCATGGCCTTGATTTTACGCTCAACGCGCACGGCATGAGCAAAATCGGTCGTTTCGATGAAGAGAAACAACGTCCAATCATGAGCGCGGGCAGTAAAGCGGTTTTTCCCATACCCTGCTTCGTTGTGTTTTTTTATACGCTGCTTCACATCGGTTTGGGTACAACCAACGTAGTATTTTTCAAGTTCATCACTATACAAGATATAACATCCCGGCATGACGTAAAACAAAAACCTCTACTGTGTGGATTTACACAAATAGAGGTGATTTTTGTGGTCCCACTTGGGCTTGAACCAAGGACTCCCTGATTATGAGTCAGGTGCTCTAACCAACTGAGCTATGGGACCTTAACAACTTTCGAGCAACAAAAAAACCGCTTAATTCTGACTCCCTGTCCCGATAGCTATCGGGAGAGTCAGGTGCTCTAACCAACTGAGCTATGGGACCGCTGTTTCGATTATATTTCGAAAGCGGGTGCAATATTACTACTTTTTCGGCAAATACACAAATAAAAATCTTTTCTGCCCGAAAAAACTTTGCTTTGTAAACTTTAATGCTTATTTTTGGAAAGAACGGACAAAACCAATAAATCCGTCTCAAAAAATCAATCTAAATTTAAACTAAAATTATGGCAGACTCTATTTTTCGCGTGAAAGCGCACAGTGAAAATCCCACAAAAACAGTAGTGAAAGCAAGAACTTTCCAAATGACCATTGATGAACCGGCCGATCTCGGCGGCACAAACGAAGGCGCTAACCCGGTAGAATACGTGCTTGCAGCCCTTTCAGGATGTCTGAACGTGATGTGCCACGTAATTGCAAACGAAATGAATTTCAAATTGCGTGGAGTAAAAATCAATTTATCCGGTCCATTGAATCCCGATAAATTGTTCGGAAAAGACACACCCGACCGAGCCGGATACAAGGAAATTAACGTAGAGATCAATCCCGATACCGATGCGGATAAAGCGACGTTGGAGAAATGGATTAAAATCGTAGAATCACGTTGTCCGGTAAGCGACAATCTTGCAAACGCCACTCCCGTACATATTTCATTGAAATAAAAAAGTAAAGGTAGCTCTTCGAGCTACCTTTTTTGTTAATTCTTTTCGGGTTCCACCCAATCGCCGTTGTCTTTTATCAATTGAATGAGGCGATCAACAGCTTCGGCTTGCGGAATATTTTTTTCCACACATTCTTTTTTCTTGTAAAGCGATATTTTGCCATGCTCGGCTCCCACATAGCCGTAATCGGCGTCAGCCATTTCTCCGGGACCGTTCACAATACACCCCATCACGCCTATTTTCAGGTTTTTGAGATGCGAAAAATGTTTTTTCACCAACGCAACCGTTGTCTGAAGATCGAACAACGTGCGGCCGCAACTCGGACAAGAGATAAACTCCGTTTTGCTGGTACGCACACGCGCAGCCTGCAGTATCCCAAAAGCATACGCGTCCACATCGGTTGCCGCTAATTTTCCCCGATTGCTCAACACGATGCCGTTTCCGAAACCATCCAAAAACAATGTCCCGAAATCCACACCGGCTTTCACCTGAATGTCTTCGGCTTCGTCTTCGGTATATTCCCGCTGAATAATCACGGGTACACGACAACCGGAAATCAACAATTTATGAAAAAATGCGCGTTGCTCTCCCACTCCGTTTTCGTGCGAAGTGGTAAGAATAACAACCACGTTGGGTTGTGATTTTAGCGCGTTGAGAACATCTTCCGATAAATCGGGATAAGAAAGTTTCACGAATTTTACCGACGCATCACAATTTTCCAATTGATGAATCTCCCGCACAGAAAACAACGGAAACCGATCCACCTCATTCTTCCAGGCCGGAAAATCTACAATAGCTTTCATTCCTTTTTTGAAATCCTGCGGAATTTGCGAACCTACGTAAATATAATCGGGAATGAAATGCGGATTAATGCTCATATCGTCGGTTTTGCTTCTGTCCGATATCACTACCGGAACAAAATCGCCGCCGATGTTTCGAACGGCTTTGGTCTCGCGTTTATCGGTAGAAAAAGGAGAGAAACCCTCATACGTTTTGCCTTCGATGTGCGCGTGATCCTTGCGTTTACCCACATAATCAACCAGTTTTCGGGCTACGGGAACCTCAGCTTCGGGGTCTTCGCTCAGCGAAACACGAACCGTATCGCCTAACCCATCGGAAAGCAACGCTCCAATGCCTACGGCTGATTTTATGCGCCCGTCTTCGCCGTTTCCGGCTTCCGTTACACCCAGGTGCAACGGAAAATGAATATCTTCCTTGTCCATTCTGTCCACCAATAACCGAACGGCTTTGGTCATCAGCAGCGTGTTGGACGCTTTCATGGAGATAACCACATCAGAAAACCCCTCGTCCATAGCGATACGCAGGTATTCCATGCACGATTCCACCATTCCTTCGGGCGTATCCCCGTAACGGCTCATGATCCTGTCTGACAGCGATCCATGGTTTACGCCAATGCGCACCGACGTGTTGTGTTCTTTACACACCTGGAGAAAAGGAACGACTTTGGAACGCACTTTTTCCAACTCCTGCGCATATTCCTCATCGGTATATTCCAACTCGGCAAACGTTTTTTGCTTATCCACGAAATTTCCGGGATTGATGCGCACTTTTTCTACGATTTTAGCCGCGGCTTCCGCAGCACGCGGGTTAAAATGTATATCGGCGGAAAGGGGCGTTGTGTAGCCTTTATCGCGCAGAGCCTGACGAATATTCCGTAAATTCTCCGCTTCGCGGACGCCTTGCGCGGTGAGCCTGATCAAGTCGGCTCCGGCGGCGATGATGCGCTCGCATTGCGCCACACTGGCTTCGGTATCGAGCGTATTGGTGTTTGTCATTGTTTGCACAACAATGGGATGGCTGCCTCCCATCGTAACAGTGCCGATATGCACATCTACGGTTGGGCGGCGGTTATAATTAAAAAAATCCATAATTTATTATTTTTACAACCATTAGAACAACAATGAAAGGTAATTGTTTATTTGAAAATTTTTTAAAAAAATGCACTCATTATAGTTGCAAGATGAAATATTATCTTTTATATTTGTACTCTACATGAGTGTAAAAGAGAAGTTGATAAAGCGTTTTTTGAACATTCCGAAAGATTTCACCTATGACGAAACGGTGAAACTTTTGAATGCTTTTGGTTTTTATGAAGTTCAAAAAGGCAAAACAAGCGGCTCGAGGGTTATGTTCGCTAATGATAATAAACGAGTCATTCAGTTTCATAAACCTCATCCCGGAAATATTTTAAAACCATATCAAATGCTTTATATTAAAGAAAAACTAATTGAGTATAAATTAATGGAAGGATGAAAACAGATAACAAATATTTAAAATACAAAGGCTATATAGGAAGTGTTGAGTTCTCACTTGAGGATAATATCCTTTTTGGCAAAGTGTTGGGTATTCCATCATTATTAAGCTATGAAGGTGAGACTTTGGAAAGCCTCAAGAAAGATTTCGAGGGAGCAGTGAGTGATTATTTGAATTATTGTAAACAGGAAAATATTAAGCCTGAAAAACCCAACTTCGGAAGCCTGAACATCCGACTGGGAACAAATACATATTTTAAAGCCGTTAAAGAAGCTCAGCGCCAGGGCATTTCACTAAACCGCTATATCAACAGGGCGGTGGAAACTGCTGTAAACGCCATGTAAAGGTAAATTATTTCTTCAAAGGCAATATTTCTATCCAATATCCGTCAGGATCAATGATGAAATAGAGTCCCATATCGGTGTTCTCATAACACACGCAACCCATTTCTTTGTGAAAAACTCTCGCTTCGTCGTAATCTCCGGCCACACGAACGCATAGATGCTGCTCGTTGTCGCCCATGTTATAAGGTCTGTCCCAGTCGCGCAGCCAGGTAAGCTCAAGCGTGAAGCCGGTTTCGCCGTCGCCCAGATAAACGAGAGTGTACGACCCGTCCGACGCTTCTTTTCGGCGGACTTCCTTTAAACCGAGCGCTTTATCGTAAAAAGCAAGGCTTTTTTGAAGGTCGAGCACGTTGATATTGTAATGATCGAATCTGCTTTTTATTTCCATTTTTTAATTTTTAAAGCCGCAAACACGTATCTCAGATTTCCGTATTTATTGGCATATTTTTTAACTTGATTAATCTCATAATTGATAGGATTGCCCTTTATGATACACCGGTAAATAAGTGCAATTATTTTTTTCGGCGTATTCCCCAAACGCGTTGGCTTTGTGGTAATGCTCTCCAAAATGCATCGGCAAAAAGTAATCGGAAGATATCCGATCCAGAAACTGCTCGGCTCCGAGCATGTAATCCTTTCCAAGACGCGGGTCAATGGGAAACATCGTCAGGTAAATATGAGCGATATTTTCGGCCAGTAATTCCAATTCACACAAATAATTATTCTCAAAGACCAAGGCTTCTTCCTTATGCACTTCCTCTTTCCAATGCCAATTGTTTAGATCGCCCGCGTGGAATATCGCTTTGCCGCCAACCGTGATCAGGAAGGAACCTCCCAGATCGGTGGAGCCGAAGTTTTGGATTTTTATGCGCTCGTCTTCAAAAACACCTAATTTATTCAAATAGTGAGCATCATCTCTTTTCGTCTTGCCGCTTTCCAGTATTTCTCCCGAAAAAATATACTCAATTGCATTGTTCTCTGCTTTCCAGCGAAGAATTTCGGGATTGAAATGATCGGCGTGGGAATGCGTACACAACACATACAACGGTTGTTTTTTCGATAACAGGTAATCCTTTATCCAGAAAGAACCGTCTTCGCGCGGCACATCTTCATAAAAATCAACAACGACGGAAAAACCATCGAGCTCGATTACATAACAGCTATGAAAAATATAGGTTACAATCATAAACGGCATTGTGAAATACTTCCGACTATTTATACCAATTTAAAGGCAAAATGTTCATTTCAACTTGCATAAAATTTGATTAAATAACTAAAAAGCGTATTTTTGTAAATATTTTATGCCTCTTTTATTATGGAAAAATATAAGATGCTTTTAACCGGCGCTTCGGGAAACATCGGATACGAAACCCTTAAACAACTTGTTATTCAAAAGGATAAATTCGATGTAACGGTTTTCGAGCTTAAAACGCCCCGTAGCATGAAATTGTTTGCCCCTTTTGAAAACGATATAACGATTGTTTATGGAGACATAACCAATGCCGAAAGCATACGCGAAGCGTGCAGGGAAAAAGATTACGTTGTTCATTTGGCTGCACTTATTCCGCCAAAAGCCGATGAATTGCCCGAGTTGGCACGAAAAATAAACACGGAAGGAACGCGAAACCTGGTTCAAAACCTCGAAATGTACTCCCCTGATGCCTTTTTGGCATACAGTTCTTCGGTTTCCGTTTACGGCGATCGGGTAAAAACGCCTTTTATCCGCACTACCGACCCGCTTAATCCTTCTCCGGGCGATTACTATGCGCTTACGAAAATAGCCGCAGAAGAGATCATAAAAAACAGCAAGCTCAACTGGACGATTTTTAGGCTGTCGGCAATTATGGGAGCCGGAAATCATAAAATGACCGGACTTATGTTCCACATGCCGCTCGATACGCCTGTGGAGATTACCACCCCAGAGGATACCGCACGTGCATTTGTAAATGCAGCCGACAAAAAAAACGAATTGAACCATAAAATTTTCAATTTGGACGGAGGCGAAAAAAACCGGATCCTGTACTGCGACATGCTGGCCGAAAATTTCAAAATATTCGGATTGTGAAAATTCAACCTTCCCGAAAAAGCTTTCGCCGAAAAAAACTTTCATTGCGGATATTACGCCGACGGCGACGAGTTGGAAAACATCGTTCATTTTCGTCGGGATACCATCCAAACCTACCTGCAAAAGGTAAAAGAAAGCGTTCCGGCCCTTCAACGGTTCTTCACCCGGCTGGTAGCTCCCATCGCGAAAAAGGCTTTGCTGAAAGAATCGGAACCGTGGGAAGCATACAACACCAACGATAACGAAAAAATGAAACAATATTTCTACAATTCTAAATAGACAAAAACATGAGTACAAGACGCGATTTTTTAAAAACAACAGCGTTAGCCGGCGCCGGCCTGGCAGCAACCTCGTTTATGAGGGCAGCCGAAAAAGCCCCCATCGTTGCTCCGCAACGGAAAAGAACTCCATCGAAAGACGGCAGGATCAGGGTGGGATTTATCGGATGCGGGTTCCGCTCGCAGGAACATTTCAACAACGTGCTTTCATTCCTCGACACACGGGTGGTAGCCATTTGCGATATTTCGGATTTCTCACTGAACATGACCAAAGAAACATTCAAAAAGAAAGGCAAAGAACTTCCAAAAATTTATCAGGGCAGCGAGCATGAATATGAAAATATGCTCAAGAATGAAGAGTTTGACGTGGTTCTTATAGCCAGTCCGTGGGAATGGCACGTGCCTATGTCGGTTGCAGCCATGAAAGCCGGCGTGCCTTACGTGGGCGTGGAGGTATCGGCAGCCAATACCATGGACGAGTGCTGGGATTTGGTGAATACTTCCGAAGAAACCGGTTCGCAACTCATGATCCTCGAAAACGTATGCTACCGCCGTGATGTGATGGCTACGCTTAAAATGGCGCGCGAAGGCCTCTTCGGAGAACTAACGCACTGCCGCTGCGGCTACGAACACGACTTGCGCGCCGTAAAATTCAACGATGGAAAATCGTATTCCTACGTTCCCGGAACGGAACTGAAAATGGGCCCGGGAGCCATCGGCGAAGCCGTGTGGCGCACGTTCCACTCCATCGAGCGCAACGGCGATCTGTATCCCACGCACGGTATCGGGCCGGTTGGCAATTGGCTGAACATCAACCGGGGGAACCGGTTTGTTAAACTATCTTCAATGGCAACTAAAAGTCGCGGGTTGCATAAATTTGTCGTGGACAACGGCGGGCCGAATCATCCATACGCCGATATCAATTTCAAATTAGGCGATATTGTCACTACCATGATCGAAACCATCAACGGCGAAACCATTATCGTTACGCACGATACCAATTCTCCGCGCCCG
This sequence comes from Petrimonas sp., assembly GCA_028698105.1. Taxonomy (GTDB): domain Bacteria; phylum Bacteroidota; class Bacteroidia; order Bacteroidales; family Dysgonomonadaceae; genus JAQVEB01. The sequence continues at coordinate 9,929 of JAQVEB010000092.1, forward strand.
TATTCGCTGGGTTTCCGCCTGCAAGGAACCGAAGGACTGTGGTACAACGACGGCGACACCATTTACATTGAAGGCAAATCCAAACCGCACCAATGGGATAAGTCGGCCGATTGGCTACAGAAATACGACCACACCCTGTGGAAAAAATACGGCGATGCCGCACAAAACGCCGGTCACGGAGGTATGGACTACATTATGATGACGGATTTATTTAACGCCATTCGCGAAAACAAGCCCGTACCGCTGGATTGCTACGATGCCGCGGCGTGGAGCGCCATATCGGCCTTATCGGAACAATCCATCGCCAACGGCGGAGTTTCGCTCGATTTCCCCGATTTCACCCGCGGGAAATGGATCAATCGCAAGCCGCATTTTGCGCTTGAAAGCTAAAAAATTGGGGAGTTAATCCACACTCTCATGTTTTTTTACATTATATCGCTTTTAAGTAGTTTAAAATAATTATAATTATAATTGTTAAATTATTTTTATGTTTCATATATTTTTACTACATTTGTCTCACAATCAAAGATATATGAGAAGAGTAGTACTTGATAGAAACGAAAGAGAGA
>JAQVEB010000093.1 GCA_028698105.1 Petrimonas sp.
ACGATATTTGAACATAACTGCAAGGATTTTGATACAAATTTAAACAAAACCTTGCATTTATACAACAAAAAAACAATATATTTTACTGAATATCAAAAGAATATGACTTATTCAGCAGACCCTAATTTAACGCTAGTTCGATGTAAGAAAAGATGTTATTATATTAAAAATAAGCTAATAAGGTTCTGTTTTACTATGTTTTAAATTCTACTAAGGTTAATAAAAATACAAATAAGGTTATTTTGTTCCATTTAAAACTTTATTTTCTCCCACAACCTTAGTACAAACATGGTTGGGCAAGGATCAAAACCCTGCTTGCAGCAGGCAAGCTTATTACCTTATTTATTATCAGTAGATTTCAACTAAAATCCTTACGTCGAACTCACGTTAATTTATAGTTCCAACTCCAATTGCTTCGGCTGATACCGGTATCTGAACAGAAAAACAAAAAGTATCGCCACCACCAAAGCATATCCGGCAAACACGAACCATGCCTTCGGCCAGCCCGCCATGTCCACCACCTTGCCTGCGGCATAAGAACCAAGGAAAGCGCCAAAACCGTTTGTCATGATCATGAAAACACCCTGCGCGCTGGAGCGGATAGCCGGTTCGGTTTCGCGTTCCACGAAAAGAGAGCCCGAAATATTGAAAAAATCGAATGCCACGCCGTAAACGATCATGGAGAGGATAAGCATCCAAACGCCATCGCCGGGATTTCCGGCGCCGAGCAAGCCGAAACGCAGCACCCAGGCGATCATACTGATAAGCATCACTATTTTTATGCCGTATCGTTTAAGGAAGAACGGGATCAACAGAATGCAAAGCGTTTCTGAGAGTTGCGAAAGCGATATCAGAATATTGGCATGCTCAACTCCGAAAGTACCGGCATATTCGGGTATCTTTCCGAAATAATTCGTCAGATAATCGTTTGCGAAAGCGTTGGTTATTTGCAGTGCGACACCCAGCAGCATGGAAAACACAAAGAAAATGGCCATTTTCTTGTCTTTGAACAACGCGAACGCGCGCAAGCCCAGTTTATCAACCCACGAAGTTTTATCGTGATTGAGGTTCGTGGGGCAGTGAGGCAACGTGAACGAATAGACACCCAGTATCAACGCGATGAAAGCCGCGAAATACAACTGATACGCCGATTGCGTGAATTTAACGCCGTCAATGATCATCAAATCCACCGCTATCATCGAAACAATAAATCCCACGGTTCCGAAAACCCGGATGGGCGGAAATGCCTTTATCGGCTCGTAGCCGTTGGATTCAAGAGCGTAATACGCCACGGAGTTCGATAAGGCAATGGTGGGCATGTAAAACAAAACCGTCAGCAGAATATAGGTGTACAGCGTGGCGTAATCGGTTTGCGGCGCCGCAAGGAAGAGAAACAAGGCCCCGAGCAAATGGCAAATTCCCAGTAACTTTTCCGCGGGCACCCACTTATCGGCAATAACACCCATGATACCAGGCATAAAAAGCGACGCTATTCCCATGGTGGCGAAAAAACTCCCGATTTGCACACCTGTAAAATGCAGCGTGCCGCCTAAATATGCGCCCAAAGAAATTAACCATGCTCCCCAAACGGCGTATTGGAGAAAGTTCATGACGATAAGACGGATTTTCAGATTCATGTTCTACGTTATATTGTTTAAAGTTTTTTGTAATAGGTAATTTCTAACGCTTCAACCACGGTTTGGGGTCTAATTTGGTGGTTTTTTGCCATAATTGGAAATGCATGTTGGCGATGCCCGTATCGGGATCGGTGAAAATTTTACCGAGAGCTTGTCCCGTTTTCACTTTATCGCCTTGTTTAACATACAGGTCAAGCATGTTGGCGTAAAAGGTATAATAATCGCCGTGGCGAACGATGACGCAGTTGTTGGAACCCGGAAATGAAAACACTTTCGACACCTCACCGTCGAAAATCGAACGGACATCGGCACCCCGTTGCGCCTGAATGTCAATACCGTTACTGTTGGTGGACACATTCCATTCGCTGCTCCGGTTGACCCCGAAATTCGAGATAATGGTTGATGCACCTGTAACCGGCATGGGTAAACGCCCTTTGTTCGCCACAAAGTTTTTGGAGAGATTGAACGTTTCGGCCGATGCCACGTAAACGTCTTCTTTGGGTGTTTCTTTAGGTGCAACCTCTGGTTCTTCTTTTTTCGTTGGTTGCGTTTTGGATGTGGATTTTTTATTTTTTTCCGCGGCCAGTTGTTCCTGTTTTTTCCGTTCGGCTTCGGCTTTTCTTGCTTCGGCGATACGCTTGCGTTCGGCTTCCTCTGCCCTTCTCCGGGCTTCGGCTTCACGTTCCTGGCGGGCAACTTCTTCGGCAATTAACTTCTCGATCTGCGCATTGAGCTTCGATGCCATTTGTCGTTTATCCTGAAGCGTTTTTTGCAATTCCTGCTGTTTGCCTTTGGCTTCCGCCATTTCGCTTTGACGCGTTTTTTCCTCGTTAACCAGCTTGCTTTGTTCGGTTTGCAAGGCGGATAAAGCAGCCTCTTTATCGGATTTTGCCTTGGCAAGAGCATCTTTTTTCGCTGTAAGCGCAGCATTTTGCGTCTTTATTTCTTCGGCCTGCTTTTTGCGCCATTCGGAATAATCTTTCAGGTATTGCATGCGGCGAAGCGATTCCCCGAGCGATTTGCCTGACAGCACAAAAAACAACTTATTCTGCGCCCTGTTGCTATTGAGCATGCCGCTTACGGCTTTGGCATATCCTTCTTTCTTTTTTTCCAATTCTTTATCCAGCCTGGCAATCTCGCCTTGGAGCCGGGTTGTTTCCTTATCGAGTGCCTGTATTTCGCTGCGTTGCACGTCAATAAGCTCTTTTCTCGAATTAATCTGTTTGTTAATGAGCTGAATACGCTGCAGAATGGTGGTGGTTTGTTTTTTTACGTCGAGAAAGAGCTTGTTGGTTGTTACGATCTCCTGCTGCAACGCCTGACGCTGCTTTTGCAGGTTCTCGATCTGTTTGGTCTGCGAAAACAAGCCGACGCTGAATCCGGAAAGAAAAAGTATGAAAACGAGTTTTCTCATGAATCTCCTGCCGTTATAATTTTGATGATATCGTCCATCGAAACCCGGGTGTAACTCGAAGGGATATTGATATACAGCTCCATAGGTTCATTGAGGGTGATGGAAGAAAACTCCATCCCGACTTCGATTTTTTTGTTCGCCGAACCGGCCGCAACATCCATTTTGTATGGAAACTGCCGGTTGTCCATCAACGCGAAATCGGCATAAGCCCATTGCAGGGAATAACTGCTTTCGGCACCCATCAGATGCGAAAAAATGATCTTATCATCGGCATTCACCGTAAACGCATATTCAATTCCCGAAACCTTGTCCGTCGCTTTAAGATAATAGCTGTTTGCCGTTTCGGAATAGGTAAATTTCGTGTAATCCGAAGCAATTACCGGCGCATGTCCGGATACAAACAGGCTGTTGGTGAAAAGTGCCTGAAGCGTACTGAAATCGAATCCCACGGGATAACGTTTCTTCAGATCGGCCAGCGATTCCTTCACGTAGCGTTTGTTCATGCGGTCCAGCACCACCATAGTATCTTTATCTACATGAAAACGAAACACTTCCACACCAAAAAGCGGTTGAATGGAAACCTGCAGCATCTGATCCTTCACGATTTTCAAACTGGCTTTCGACGACATGGAACGCGTTCCCGTGACAACCGATAAATTCAATTTGGATGAGAATGTGGAGAAGGGCATCGTGTTGGCAAGAATGTCCGAAAACAGTTCGCTGTTTGCCTTGGTTTCCACCGGAGACGTTGTGTTGACGATCTGTTTTTTTGATTTACAGGAAGTTATTCCTATCAGGATAAATCCAAGGAGAACGATATAGTAGTATGTGGATTTCATTTTTTAATGCTATTTTGCTTCGATGTATTTACCGGTACGTATTTTTTCGTCGAGCGTTTTGGAATCGCTTTTCAATTCTTTTGCTTTTTTCCATTGTTCCAACGCTTTTTCCGGTTCGCCGGTTTTATAAAGTATATCGCCGTAATGCTCGTAAACTTCTGCCGAAGGCTCTTCTTCGCCATATTTCACGGCATTCTCAATGTATATTTTTGCCATCGTGTAAGCGCCCTGCTCAAAAAGTATCCATCCGTAGGTGTCCAGATATGTGGAATTCATCGGCTCGGCTTTCACGGTGATGCTGCTCATTTGCTCCGCCTTGTCCAGGTCTTTTCTTTGTAGAGACAGGTAATAACTGTAATTGTTTAATACCGGAAGGTTTTGCGGATTTAACTTGATGGCTTTTTCGTAATTCTCGAAAGCCGTTTTCTCATTGCCAAGCTGATGATTCAAATCACCGATTTGGCCATAGAAATCCGATTCCATCGCCGGATTCTGGAAGGTAGCTTTCGCAATGCCTTCTTCAAAAACCTGCAGCGCTTCCTTGTATTTTTGTTGTTGATATTTGGCTGCGCCAAGATAAAAATAGAATTGCGGCGCGTCAGGGATATACTGCAAGGCTTTTTGGGTGATGTCAATCACCTGATTGAGGCTGTCCGGCAGCATGATGCGAAGCATTTGTTCGTATCCGGCCGGGTCGGTTGGGTTGGCATCGGTGTAAATGCGGAACTGTTTCATGGCCTCGGACTTGTTTTCCTGTAGCAGCATCACATTTCCGTAAATAAGGTTCAACTGTGTGTTGTGCGGATGCTGGTCGAACAAGGTTTGGAAAAGCGGATTCACGATTTTTATATCGCGCTTATTTTCCTGCAGGATGCCGATATACCGCGTGAGCAGTTGCAATTTTGTGTCCACTTCCATTTGCGGGCTTACGATGGCTTTCCGGAGTTCTTCTTCGGCGGCCGTTTTATCGCCCGTTTTTTCGTAATAGTTCGCCATGGCGAGCACCAAAGCGGGATAATCGGGATTCAGCGCCTTGGCCTGATTGTAGTATTTCAACGCTTCTGCCGGTTGATTGTCCTGCATGTACACATCGCCCAACAAGATCCGGTAACTCGGGTCGTCGGGGTTCTTGTCAATGATATTTTGTATTTCCTTAAAAGCCTTCGCTTTTTGGTTGAGCATGGAATAAAGCTGGAACTTGTTCATTGTCAGCGATTCCGAAACACCCGTTGTTTTCTCCAGTTCATTGAGGGCGTCAATGGCTTTCTGTAAATCGCCGTTATCGGCGTAAGCCTGAGCCAGTTGCAGATTTAGTTCAACCTTATCGGGATATTTTTTGAGCAGCGATTCAAAAATATCAATCACTTCCTGTTTTTTGCCCATTTCCTTGCTCAATCCGGCAAGCATCATGCTATAATAATAATTATCGGGGTCGTATTGTACGGATTTTTCGAAGAAAGCCAGCGCTTTTTCTTTGTCGTTCACTACATTATAAAAAGTGCCGAGTTCAACAAGCACGTTCGCGTTGGTTGAATCAATTGCGTAGCAATGCTGCAGGCAGTCAAACGCTTCGGCAAAATTTCCCTGAGCTTTGGCATTTAAACCGTCGTAAAAATAATAATCGAATTTCCGTTGATCTTTATCGCTTAATTGCTGACTTTGAGGGAGGTTCGTCAACATTTCCTGTGCCGTTGTCTCAACGGAGAAGAAAAATAAAAACAACCCAAAGAAACCCGAAAACACTTGTTTCGTGAATAATGATTTTTTCTTATACATTTAATTTCAGCAAAATAGAGTTAAACTTTTCCGGTGTGTCCGAAACCTCCGGCGCCGCGTTCGGTTTCATCCAGTTCATCTGCTTGTTGCCATTTTGCGTGCGCGTGTTGGGCGATAACCATTTGACAAATGCGTTCGCCATCGTTTATGACAAATTCCTGATCGGAAAGATTAACCAGTATCACGCGAATTTCTCCCCGGTAATCGGCATCAATCGTTCCGGGAGAATTCACAATAGAAATCCCGTGTTTTATCGCCAATCCGCTTCGCGGGCGGATTTGCGCTTCGTAGCCTTCCGGCAGTTGAATATACAAACCGGTGGGTATTAAAGCCCGTTGCAACGGTTTCAGAACAACCGGTTCATCAATGCTGGCACGCAAATCCATACCTGCAGAGTGTGGAGTGGCATATTCCGGTAACGGGTGTTTTGACTTGTTGACTATTTTAATTTCCATTCAATATGTTGGCTTTCAAAAAGCAGATTTTGTTTTAATTGTGCGAATTTAGGCATTTCTCTTTAAATATTTGCCAATTTGATGAAATTTAAGGAAATTCGTGGGCTTTATCCCGTAACCCCGATAGTGAATTTTCCCGTGATTCAAAAAAAATACATATCTTTGTGTGAGATGAGTGAGCAGGACGATATATTAGGAAGGTTGAGGCAGACTCTTGGCGAGCAGGGAATGGAATCTTTTCATATTCTCGAAGAGCTTGTTCCGGTTGAAGAACAGATGGAATATTTTCGCTATTTCGAAAAACTCCGCAAGGAGAACACGCCATTTATTCGCAACGATGAAGTTACCGTGCTTTTCTCGCCCGAAGAGTCCGTGGAACGGAAAAAAAGAAGCTTATCGCTGCTGGCTTCAATCCCCGATGTGGGCGCGTACCGCTCCATAGAAACCTACCACAGCAGCCCGCTGGAGCCGGAGTTGGCAAACTGGTCGGCCATGGCGTTGGTGAGCAGCCGCATCGTGCTTAATTCCGATCTTTCGGGACAACAACAAATCTATATTTCATCGGGATTGGGCGGCCACGATAAAAAGCTTCGCTTTTTTGCGCTTTTCACTACCAAATCGCGGGAAAACCTTACCGGTCTGCAGAAAGAAATAGTTGAGCGCGAGTTCAGGTTTCAGCTCGAAAAGGCCGATGTGGAAGTTGAAAAAATAGACATTCAGGATAACTATTTCACCATTCTTATGCTTTTCCCCTTCGATATAGACGTGAAATCGAGTTTGGTTGCCGCCATAAACGAATGCAACCAGTACGGTGATTTTCTTGATCCCAAATATCTGTTTACCAATGTAAAAGTGCTTAGTGAAAATGAAATCAGACAATTATTGGCGAGAACACATTCGTGAGTCCTTCAAATTTACTTTTTTACGTTAATCGAAAATGAAACAGCCTTCCCTTGCAACATACCTGTTTGTTTTCACAGGGATTTTTTTTGCTTTCTTTCATTTCAACCTTGCCGCGCAAAGTATCCCTTTTGTGCCGCCCGTTTACAACTACACCAGCAACACGTATAACGCCGGCAACCAAAATTGGGCGATAGCCCAGGGAAAAGACGGCGTAATGTATTTCGGAAACAACAACGGCATGCTGTCGTTCGACGGTTCCAACTGGGCTCTACACACCCTACCCAACAATCTGGGAGTAAAATCAATTTTGGTTGACACCACCAAAACAGACGAACGGATTTATGTGGGTTCTTTCGAGGAATTCGGTTATTTCGAGAAAAATGCGGCAAACCAGTTGATATATTACTCTTTAAAACCTTTGGTAAAAGAACATGTTTTTAAAAATGACGAAATATGGACTATCCGGAAACACAACAACGATGTCTTTTTCCAGACGTTTTCATCTTACTTCGTCTATAACAAAAACAACGCAGCCGTTAAGTCATTCGTCCCTATTCCGGGGCCCTTATATTTCTTCACGGTAAATAACGCGTTGTTTGCACAATCCATTAACGAAAATTTTTACAAATTCGATGACGCAGGCTTCAAACCTGTTCTCACAAAAGAGCAACTAAAAAACGACGTTGTTGTTTCCGTGCTGCCTTTCAAACAGAAACTGCTTCTGCTTTTGTCCGGGAACGGCGCTTTTGAGTACGATGAACACACCGGCGAGCTCTCGGAGTGGAAAACCGAAATAACGCCCCAACTCCATAAAACCACGATAAACAGATCCGTAGTTTTACCGGACTCAACATATATCATCGGCACGCTTAACGACGGGGTGTATGCGTTGGATGCAAACGGCAAACTGAAATGGCATCTCGACAGAAATAACGGGTTGAACAACAACACCGTCCTCGGGGTTTTCGCCGACAGGGAAAGCAACCTTTGGGTTGCGCTGGATAACGGAATTTCCTATATCCAGACAAATTCGCCCATTTCTTTTTTTGAGCCGGCAAATATACAGATCGGCCTCGTAGAGGATATGTTGAGTAAAAACGGCGCTTTTTATGTAGCCACAAATCAGGGCATTTACAAATATTCCGATGTCGCCCGAAAGATATTCCCGCTTCCGGGGTTTGAAATACAATCGTGGTTCATAAAAGAGTTCGATTCGCAAATTATCGTGGGGAATAACAAAGGCACGTCGTTTCTTGTCAACGATCAGAACGTTCCAATCACCGGTTCAAGCACCGGAGGAATGGATATAAAGCAGGTAAGGCTGCACAATGAAGACGTGTTGTTGGAATCCACATACACCACCTTGCAGGTTTACAGGAAAACAAACGGGAGATGGGTGTTCAGCAATAAAATCGAAGGCTTTCTTGATCTCATTAATCAGATTGAAGTGGATCATACCGGAAATATTTGGGCCGGGCACATGTACAAAGGTGTATATCGGCTGAGAACAAACCGAGAACTGGAAAAAATAACCGATAAGGTGTATTATTCTTCGCTCGACTCGGTCGCAAAAAAATCAACCCGCATAAAAATGATGAAACTTAACGGGAGGATTATTTTTGCGGACGAGCTGAAATTTTACACTTACGATGATATTTCTCAACGTATTATCCCGTTTGACCAACTCAATAACGACCTTCAGGGCATGGCGGATGCCCGTCGTGTGATAGCCGTTAACGATAGTGTGTTTTGGTTTGTCAGAAACAATGAATACACGCTTGTCAAATACAATAGGGGTCATTACGCCATTCAGGATAAAATCCCTTTCATCACACTCAACAACCCGCCAAACAAAGAAAGGGGTAACATCTATGTGGATGAGAAAGGCATCTCTTATTTTTGCATGAACGGAGGCATAGGCAAATACTCACCATCCCAAAACACACCCGAAAATGAGAAAAGACTTACGTTGTCGGGCGTGCTGAATTTCGACAGGAAAAACAACTATAAAGAATTTCTTTCGTTGCACGCAGAAAATATCATTCCCTATGCCCATAATAATCTCTCACTCAAATTTCAGTATCCCGATTTTTCAAAAAAAACCTTGACGGTAGAATGTTTTCTCGAAGGATATGATTCGCAGTGGGTGCCGGTAACCAACATGAGCGCGAATTATCTGAATCTCCCGGCGGGAAATTACGTTTTGAAAGCGCGCGCTTTAAACGATTCGGGGGTGGAATTGTCAACGCTCCGTTTTTTGTTTCACATAAAAAATCCATGGTACAAAACAGGATGGGCATACGTATTGTATATTGTTATGATTCTGTTGGTTGCCGGATTCATTATTCATAAATACCTGAACAGGGTAATCCAAAAAAAGAACAGGTTTTTTGCCCAACAGGAAAAAGAAAGAATAGCGCAGTTGGATCGTCAGGAAAAAATGATTACCGAGCTTAAAAATAAACAATTAGAAACCGATCTAACGCACAAAAGCAAAGAGTTAGCTAATGCCACTATGCTGATTATTAACCATGAAGAGCTGTTGAACAAAATAAAAGCGAACGTACAAAAGAATGTACTTGACGGCAAAATGCAACGTTCTCCGGGCAATGAACTTCTTAAAATGATTGATCACAACCTTTCCGATGAAGACGAATGGGCCGTATTTCAGGAAAATTTCGATCTCATACATGAAAACTTCTTCCGCAAGCTAAAACAAAACTATTCGGCACTCACATCAGCCGATTTAAGGCTTTGCGCGTTACTCCGTTTAAATTACTCCTCAAAAGAAATTGCGCGTATGTTGAACCTTTCCGTCAGGGGGGTTGAAGCCGCCAGGTACCGGTTAAGAAAGAAATTGGACTTAAACGAAAAAGAAGATTTAGTTACTTTTATGATAAATTTCAAATAAACACTTCGTTTTACAGTAAAACATACACTTAAATATAATACTGGTAAACTGGTATTTATCATATAATGAAGTGGATATAAAGTACCCTTTCAAATTATGTTAGAAAACATGTAGTATTTTTGAAGAGGATGCTTTTTTGCATTATTTAATTTCTGATCTTTTCTTTGCGGTGAACATAATTTTTCACAGAAAAAAAGATTTTAGACCCATGAAAGTAAAATTAAATTTTATGCTGATGTTGCTCTTCATTCCCATTTTTTCGTTTGCTCAACAGCAAATAAAAGTATCGGGAAATGTAACCGAGCAAAAGACAGGTTATCCCGCCATCGGGGTTACGGTGATGGTGAAAGGAACAACCACGGGTACCGTTACCGATATTGACGGCAATTACACCTTGGATAACGTGCCGGGCAACGGAACTATTGTTTTCAGTTACATTGGTATGACCACGGTTGAAGAACCCGTCAACGGACGTTCAACCATTAACGTGCAGTTGGCGGAAGATGTGCA
>JAQVEB010000094.1 GCA_028698105.1 Petrimonas sp.
TTTTTCTTAATAAACGACCAGATGATACGCGTCATCTCGTCGCCGTCCATCTCTACGATGGGGTTCTTTACTTTTATTTTCGACATGCTATTTTCTATCTTTCATCGGAACAAAATTCTGTTTCGGACGCACGTTTTTGTATGCCGGACGAATGATACGCTTGCTGGAGAAGTTCATTTCCTCGATGCGGTGTGCCGACCAACCCACAATGCGCGCCATAGCAAACAGCGGCGTGAATACTTCTTCCGGCAAACCGATGGCGTCGTACACGAAACCGGAATAGAAATCCACATTGATACAGGTGCGGGATTTTGCGCCTTGTTTCTTGAAATCGAGGAACACTTCCACGCCGCGTTCTTCGATGAGTTCCATGAATTCGAACTCGTCCTCTCGGCCTTTTTCTTTGGCCAGTTCACGGGCCAATTCTTTCAACAGTCCCGCACGCGGATCACTGATGGTGTAAACCGCGTGGCCGATACCGTAAATGAGCCCGGTTTTATCGTATGCTTCCTTATTAAGCAGCTTAAGCAAGTATGCGTCCACTTGTTCAACATTTTTCCAGTCGCTCACGTTTTTCTTCATATCTTCCAACATGCCGCGCACCTTGATGTTGGCTCCACCGTGAAGCGGGCCTTTCAGCGAACCGATACCCGCCGCTATGGCCGAATACGTATCGGTTTCGGTTGAGCTGGTCACACGAACAGAGAACGTTGAGTTGTTACCACCACCGTGCTCGGCGTGCAGGATAAGTGCCAAGTCGAGGATTTTTACATCGAGTTCCGTATAATTGTCGCGTCCCTTCATCATGAACAGGAAATTTTCGGCCACCGAGCGGTCTTCATACGGATGACGGATGTGCATTGATCTTCCGTGTTCGTTGTGACGCATCACCTGATAAGCATACGCAATGATGGTCGGAAATTTCGATATCAGATTGATACTCTGATTGATCAAATTATTTGGAGAAATATCGTCGGGATTGTTATCATAACAATACAGTTCCATCACGCTTCTGGCGAGGATATTCATCACATTTCTGCCTTTCAGTTGCATGATATTCATCATAGCCTGGTGATTCAACGGCATGGTATGCGCAATGAGTTTCGAGAAAGCATCCAACTCCTCCTTGCTCGGCAATTTCCCCGATAAAAGCAAATAGGCGGTTTCTTCAAATCCCAGGCGGTTATCTGCCTGAATGCCATGCGCCAGATCTTCCACGTTTATTCCGCGATAAAATAATTGTCCGGGAATGGGTTTCAATGTTCCGTCTTCCTGTTTTTCATATCCAACCACATCACCCACACGCGTTAATCCGGCGAGCACGCCGGAGTGGTCTTCGTTGCGGAGCCCGCGTTTAACCCCCATTTTGGTGAAAAGTTCTTTGTCTATGTTACTCGTTTCACGAATCGAGTCCGATAGCTTTTTGATTAATTGTTCGTCATTCATTTTATATTTATTTTTAAATTTATTTGCCAGATTACATTAGAAAAGGTTAGAATCTGTTTTTTTAACAGATTTAATTGATTTTTGTTTTCAAAAAGCGACACAAGTTATAAACTATTTATTACCTCTTGCGAAAATTCGGAAGTCGACAAAGCCTTGCCATTGTCCATAAAACGTGCCAAATCGCCTGTAGCAATCCCTTGCGCGAAAAGTTTTTCGAGCGCTTTTGTAATTAACGCGCCGGCTTCTTCCCAACCCATATATTCCAGCATCATCACGCCCGAAAGGAGCATAGAGCAAGGGTTTGCCTTGTTTTGTCCCGCAATATCGGGCGCCGTGCCGTGCGTAGCTTCAAAAATGGCGTGTCCCGTGTTGTAATTGATGTTTGCGCCCGGTGCAATTCCGATGCCGCCGACCATTGCCGCCAACTGATCGGAGATGTAATCGCCGTTGAGGTTGAGCGTGGCTACCACCGAATATTCTTCGGGTTTAAGCAGCGTATTTTGCAGAAACGCGTCGGCAATCACATCTTTGATGAACACTTTTCCGGTGGAAATGGCTTTCTCGTAATAACTGATCGCCGCATGTACACCCGATTCGTTTTCTATTTTCTTAAACCGGGTAACGGTAAAAACTTTATCGGGATATTCGCGTTCGGCCAATTCGTAGCCCCATTTCTTGAATCCGCCTTCGGTAAATTTCATGATGTTGCCTTTGTGTACAAGAGTTACAGAAGGCATTTTGTTTTTGATAGCGTATTCAATGGCAGCGCGTACCAACCGTTCCGTTCCTTCGCGCGATACGGGTTTTACCCCGATGGATGTGGTTTCGGGAAAACGAATTTTGGCTACGCCCATTTCTTCTTTCAGAAATTTCAGCACCTTTTCCAATTCAGGCGTTCCGGCGTTCCATTCTATTCCGGCGTAAATATCTTCGGTATTTTCGCGAAAGATGGCCACGTTCACTTTATCGGGATGCAACAACGGCGTTGCTACACCTTTAAACCACCTGACAGGACGAAGGCACACGTATAGATCCAACTCCTGGCGCAAAGCAACATTAAGCGAACGAATCCCTTCGCCCACAGGCGTCGTTAACGGCCCTTTTATGCCCACAAGATAGGTTCTGAAAGCGTCCATGGTTTCATCGGGCAACCAGTTTCCGGTTTTATTGAACGCTTTTTCACCGGCGAGTACTTCTTTCCAGCTAATTTTGCGATTCCCTTCGTATGCTTTCTGCACCGCTTTATCTATGATCTTTTTCACCGACGAGGTGATCTCCTTGCCAATCCCGTCGCCTTCGATAAAGGGAATGACGGGGTTGTCGGGAACAATAAGAGTCCCCCCGCCCCCCGAAGGTGGGGCCGGAGAAAGTGTTATATTTTGAGGTTTGAGCATTTTTTTGAGTTTTCTATTGATTTTCACTTGCCGTTGACTCTTTGCAGCCTGCAACAGTCCCCTTCGGAGGATTTAGGGGGCTTTCATCGAATTCAGCGCACTTCCTGCCTTAAACCACCCGATTTGCTGCTCGTTGTACGTATGTGCGGCTTCAAAAGAATCTTTTGTTCCGTCGGGGTGGAGCAGCTCGATGGTCAGGTTTTTGCCTGGAGCAAATTCGGTAAGGCCGATAACGCTTATTTTGTCGCGCTCCTGCACTTTGTTGTAATCGTCTTTGTTCACGAACGTGAGCGCGAGCATTCCCTGTTTCTTGAGGTTGGTTTCGTGAATGCGGGCAAACGATTTTACCAGAATTACTTTTACGTTGAGATGGCGCGGTTCCATGGCTGCATGTTCGCGCGACGAACCTTCGCCGTAATTTTCTTCGGCAACTACGATAGAACCCACTCCGTTGGCTTTGAACTTACGCGCCAAAGCAGGTACTTCGGAATATTCCATTGTGGCAGGGTCGAGCGTGGAATTGGTTTCGCCGGTAAACGCATTTTCGGCGCCGATGAGCATATTGTCCGATATGTTGTCCAGATGTCCGCGGAAACGCAACCAGGGACCGGCCATCGAAATATGGTCGGTGGTACATTTGCCTTTGACTTTGATGAGTAACGGCAAACCGATATAATCGTTGCCGTCCCAGGCGGGAAAAGGTTCCAGTTTCTGTAATCGTTTGGAATCGGGCGCGATACTGATTTGCACGCTTGCCCCATCTTCCGAAGGCGCCAGATAACCCGCATCTTTTACTTCGTAACCGCGTGGCGGCATTTCGTAACCTTTCGGCTCGGCGAGTTTCACTTTTTCGCCTTTATCGTTTTCGAGTGTATCTGTAAGCGGATTGAACATTAAATCGCCTGCGATGGTAAGCGCCGCCACCAGTTCGGGCGATGTTACAAAGGCGTGCGTGTTGGGGTTTCCGTCATTTCGTTTGGCGAAATTCCGGTTGAACGATGTTACGATGGAGTTGGTACGTTCCGATTTTTCGTCGGTACGTTTCCATTGCCCGATACACGGGCCGCAGGCGTTTGCCATAATCACGGCGCCCACATCTTCAAACTCCTGTAAAACGCCGTCGCGTTCGGCGGTGTAACGAACCTGTTCCGAACCCGGATTGATGATAAATTGTGCTTTCACGCTCAGTCCGTCTTTTTTCGCTTCGCGAACGATGGATGCGGCGCGCGTGAGGTCTTCGTACGATGAATTGGTGCACGAACCAATCAACCCAACCTCCATCGTGCGCGGATAGTTGTTTTTCTTTACCGCTTCGCCGAATTCCGAAATGGTGTACGCGGCATCGGGTGTGAACGGGCCGTTGATATGCGGTTCGAGTTCCGAGAGGTTTATTTCGATCAGTTGATCGTAGTAGTCAGAGGGATTTGCCACCACTTCAGCATCGGGCTGCAAATGTTCCATAATTTTGCGGGCTTCGTCGGCAACTTCTTTGCGCCCTGTGCCCTCCAGATACGTGGCCGATTTTTCATCGAACGCGAAAACGGAGGTGGTTGCGCCCACTTCAGCTCCCATGTTACAAATGGTTCCTTTTCCGGTTGCGGACAACGTTCCGGCTCCTTCGCCGAAATATTCGATAATGGCGTTGGTTCCGCCTTTCACGGTAAGAATTCCCGCTACAGTCAGGATCACATCTTTGGGAGAAGACCATCCCGAAAGTTTTCCGGTGAGTTTCACTCCGATGATCTTCGGCATTTTGAGTTCCCACGGCAAACCGGCCATCACATCCACGGCATCGGCTCCGCCAACACCGATAGCGATCATCCCAAGGCCTCCGGCGTTCGGCGTGTGCGAATCGGTTCCCACCATCATTCCGCCGGGAAATGCGTAATTTTCGAGCACAACCTGATGGATGATTCCTGCACCCGGCTTCCAGAATCCGATACCGTATTTGTTGGATGCATCGCGCAGAAAATCAAACACTTCTTCGTTGGTGACTTTGGCCGTTTGCAAATCGGTTTCGGCGTTTTTATATGCCTGGATCAAGTGGTCGCAGTGAACGGTAGAAGGAACGGCAACATTGGTGCGTCCCGAATTCATCAATTGCAACAATGCCATTTGAGCGGTTGCATCCTGCATGGCGACACGATCGGGGGCAAAATCCACGTAGTCGGTCGCACGTTTATAATCCTGTACTTCGACACCCGGCGAAAGGTGAGTGAAAAGTATTTTTTCGGTAAGGGTAAGCGGACGGTTAAGAACGCTTTTAGCGTGTTTAATTTTTTCGGGGAGATGCGCATACACGCTTTTAATCATCTCTAAATCAAAAATCATAATGGTTAAAGGAGTTATAATGTGTAAAAAATATGTTGGCTGTAATTCGGCTTTTTAACAACTGAAACAGCCGAAAAGTTCGATAGTGAAAAAAATAAATGGTCTCCGGCAACTGTTTACCTGAAAAAAGACAAAAAAACAGAATATCAGAAATAAAAGTTCATTCACTTCACGTACGCAATACGCTATTCAATATTTACGTTAATGCCGTTCGATTTCATTATTTCGTGGAACCGATCTAATTTATCCTGTTTTTTCATTTCCGCGTAAATATAGGATATTAATTTTTCGGCATCGGAGCGATATGGAGACTTTTGAATTGTGTACAGATTATATGCCTTACACATATTATCGAGACCCTGTTCGTAATCTTGCAAATCAACGGCGTACACAAGTCCAAGCCCGTAAAACGTCTCGGCGTTCGTTACGTCTATCTCAGCTAATCGCCGGTATGCTTCAAGTGCTTTATGGAATTCTTTCGTATAGCGATAGGTAACAGCCAGGTTTTGCAACGGCATGATACCATTGGGATCAATTGTTAAAGATTTATTGTACGCTTCTATCGCTTTATCGTAATTCCCTAATTTTCGCTGACAGAGCCCTATATTATCCCATGCAAAAGCAAACATGGAATCAATCTCCACAGCTTTTTCAAAATTAACAATCGCCTTTTTGTAGTTTTCACTCTCGTAGTCTTTCATTCCCTTCGAGTAAAATTTCTTCGCCCGTTCATCATGGGAGACAGAATTTTCGTTCTCCAAGTCGCTCGATGCTATTTTTTGTTTTAAGGCATCGCAGTTTTCCATCAAATATCCTTCAATTTCATTATAGTATTTACGATATTCAGGTGAACGATTATTTGTTTCGATGAGAATATTCACATTCTTTGTGCTGTCTAAACCTGAGAGGTCAATCCCCATCAGTTTCGCACCCAATTGATACGCGCCGGCCTGTTCGTCTATGCATCGGGCGATGTCTGCCGAAACCTGATCTTTGATTTTGTTATACGTGTCAACGGAATCTATACAATTGCACGCGTTTTCTGAAAGCTCCTTCAGTAACCCATTTGTTTTCTCCTCTTTATCCTGTGCGGACACAAAAAAAACAAAAGCCAGAAAAAGCATTAATACAGCTATTTTTTTCATGACTTCATTTATTATACGTTTAAGATCAATATCAGCACAAATGTAGGAATATTTTTCATTGAAAATATGTTTCAGCATAAAATGATTAACGTAGTTGCTGTAATAATTGCACCAGCCCACCATTTTTTTTGCAAAATTAGCCAAAGACCGGTAAAGATGCTTTGAATTTGCATAATTTTTCGTAATTTCGACACTTCAAAATCAATCTAAATCTAATTTTTTAAACATTCAGAAACAATGAACGTAGAAGAAGAAAAAATCAAAGGGTTACCCGAGAACGCTTATCAGGAACTTAAAGAAGGTGAAGAATACACACCGGTTTTACCGGCCGACAGGCCTGTTACGGAAGTAACTTCGTGGTCGGTGGGAATGGGGCTGTTAATGGCCGTTGTTTTCTCGGCTGCAGCAGCCTATTCCGGCTTAAAGATCGGGCAGGTATTTGAGGCTGCCATTCCTATTTCCATCATTGCCGTAGGCGCTTCGGCAGCATTGCGCAAAAAAAGCGCACTGAGTCAAAACGTGATCATTCAATCCATTGGCGCATCGTCGGGCGTGATTGTTGCAGGAGCCATTTTCACGATCCCCGGGCTCTATATTTTGCAAGCAAAATATCCCGAAATGCAAATCAATTTTTGGCAGATTTTCTTTTCATCGCTTTTCGGGGGCATGCTTGGTATTCTTTTCCTTATTCCGTTTCGCAAATACTTTGTGAAAGACATGCACGGAAAGCTGCCTTTTCCTGAAGCTACAGCTACTACCGAAATTCTGATGACCGGCGAAAAAGGTGGCAATCAGGCAAAACTACTGGTAACCAGCGGGCTTATCGGTGGACTGTTCGATTTCTGTTTTTCGGCACTGAGGCTGTGGAGCGAGGAAATCAATACGCGCATCGTTCCTTTCGGTGAAACGTTGGCCGAACGGTTCAAGATGGTGCTGAAATTTAATGTGAGCGCACTGATATTCAGTTTCGGTTACTTAGTGGGATTACGTTTTGCGTTGATCATTACGGTAGGTTCGTTGCTTTCGTGGCTCGTTTTCATCCCGTTGGTGAATGAGATCGGGAATCTGTCGGCATCCATAGGCGGAGGCGTAAATCCGTTCGCGGCCATGTCGCCCGAAGAAATTTTTGCAGCCTACGTGCGTCCAATAGGCATCGGCGCCATTGCCATGGCCGGAATTATCGGTATTATTAAATCATCCGGCGTTATCGGCAATGCTTTTAAACTGGCTGTAGGCAAGAAAAATACCGGTTCGGTCGTGCAAACCGATACAAAACGCACGCAACGCGATCTGAAAATGTCGTTTGTGATGCTGTTTTTGTTCTTAACGCTCATCGCTGTGTTCATTTTTCTGCTTATCGGCGTAAAAATCACGCTTATACAAGCCATTGTAGCATTGCTTACCATAACCATTATTTCGTTCCTTTTCACCACGGTTGCTGCTAACGCAATTGCGATCGTGGGCACAAACCCGGTTTCGGGAATGACACTGATGACGCTGATCCTTTCGTCTGTAATTCTGGTGGCCGTAGGCCTGAAAGGATGGCAGGGAATGGTGAGCGGACTGATTATCGGCGGCGTTGTTTGTACGGCGCTTTCCATGGCTGGAGGTTTCATAACCGATCTGAAAATCGGGTACTGGATTGGAACAACGCCCGCCAAGCAGGAGACATGGAAGTTTCTCGGGACATTGGTGTCGGCAGCTACCGTGGGAGCGGTAATCTATATTTTAAATGAAGCTTACGGCTTTGTGGCTACCGCGGAACATACCAACCCGATGGTTGCGCCCCAGGCAAACGCCATGGCCGCAATTATTGAGCCGTTGATGTCCGGTAGCGGGGCACCATGGATGCTGTTGGGTATTGGAGCTGTCATTGCCATTTTAGTGAACTGGCTCAAAATTTCGCCTTTGGCGTTTGCCTTGGGCATGTTCATCCCGCTTCCGTTGAATACGCCGCTGGTCGTAGGCGGATTGCTGAATCACTGGATCAACAAAAGTTCAAAAGATCCGCAACTTAACAACGCCCGCCATCAACGTGCGATACTCATCGCATCGGGATTCATTGCCGGCGCAGCGTTATTCGGCGTTATCGGCGCGTTGATCATATTCCTTACCGGGAACAGCAGCGCCCTCGATATGAAGTTATGGGCCGATCCCGAAGGCAGAGGAGGACAAATTGTGGCGCTGTTCGCGTTTCTCGGCTTGATCGCTTATTTCGTTTGGGATTCGATGCGGGCGAAGAAGGATTTATAAGTAAGTTGCGAGTTATGAGTTGTGAGTTAATCAAAACACATTGACACTTCCAATTGCTTTTAAACATTAAATTAAACTCAAAAAATATGATGACTTTGAACGATTTAGCAAGCACTTTGCATCAAATGTATACAAATGCCCCAAAGGGAGAAAAAGTAGCAATGATTCACTTATTTGGCATCAAATACGCTGAACAAATACAAGAAGGGGCTTTTTCTAAAGAAGAAATTGCTACAAGAGCTAAAATACCAGACACATATGCAACTGAAATAAGCAAAGGAGTAAAACTATCAAAATATGTAACAATAAAATGAAAAGAATATTTTTTATGCTCATAGTGGCAATGCTTTTAGCCGTAGCTTGTACACAAAAACAAAAAGAAAAACCGGCCGACGCCTCCGAAACCGATTTCACGCAATACGTTGACCCGTTTATCGGCACGGCATTTACCGGACACACGTTTCCGGGAGCTGCTTACCCGTTGGGGATGATCCAGGCCGGGCCCGAAACGGGAAATTATTCGTGGGAATACTGCTCCGGCTATGTTTATGGCGATTCGCTGATCAACGGTTTCTCGCAAACCCGATTAAACGGCACCGGATGCATTGATCTGGGCGATTTGCTCATGCAACCTTTCAGCGGTGAAAAACGCGCCGATTTGCGCAGCAAATACGACCTCGTCAGCGAGGAAGCTTCACCGGGCTACTACGCTGTGAATCTCACCGACAACGACGTCCGCGTACAAGTAACCGCTGCCCAGCATGTGGCTTTCCACAAATATACCTTCGGTAAAGGGAAAGTGGCGAACGTGCTGGCCGATTTTCAGAGCGGCCTGGTGTGGACGATTCAGCATTTACCCACCAGCGTGCTCGATAATCAGGTGAATTTTGAAGGCGACAAAATGATCACCGGTTACACGCACCGCACAGAATGGGTGGAACGCACGTATTATTTCGCCATTGAATTCGATAAACCGATCCTTTCGTCGGAAAAACTCGAAAAGAAAGACCCGCGCGAAAAAGCGCCGCGCTACATTCTGACGTTCGGTATGCAGAACGATACCACGTTGAATATGAAAATAGCCATGTCGTCGGCCAGCATCGAAGGTGCAAAAGCCAATCTTGCAGCCGAAGTTCCCGGTTGGGATTTCGAAGCAACGCACCTGCAGGCTAAAAACGAGTGGAACAAGTATTTATCGCGTATCCAAATAGATGGAACGGAAGCGCAGAAAAACAACTTCTATACGGCTATGTACCACTTGTTTATCCAACCCAACAACATCGCCGATGTGGATGGAAAATACACCGGCCCCAACCGTCAGGTTTCGCAGTCGTCGGGAGGAAAATATTACTCCACCTGGTCGCAATGGGATATTTTTCGTGCGGCATACCCGCTATACACCGTTATCAGTCCTGAACTGATCCCCGATTTCGTAAATTCCATGCTCGATTACAGCGAACAGCAGAGACACCTGCCTATTTGGGCATTGTGGGGCCAGGAAACGTACACCATGATCGGCAGCCACTCCGTGCCAATGGTAGCAGATGCATATCTGAAAGGTTTTCAAGGTTTTGATGCCGAACGGGCATTCAACGAAGTGAAAAAATCGCTCACAGTGAATACCCCCGACAACAACTGGACGTTGTACGACAAATACGGTT
>JAQVEB010000095.1 GCA_028698105.1 Petrimonas sp.
GCGCGGTTTGTGTTGTCGAACATAGATGTTTAGAATTAGTTTTTTTGATGAAACAAAGTTAACAAAATATTTTGAAAAACAGAGTTCGCGGGTGCGGAGTTTATCATTTGTTTTTTGGGAAAGGAAAAGGCAGTTTTGTAATACGATTGGAGAACAATTAAGTAGCAGTTGCTTTTAAAGCAGCTGCTACTGTGTATGTGGTAATCTTTTATCTACACGACGCAATCGCGCGGAAGCGGGAAAAAAAGATTTACGTCACAATCGTCTTTATTCACACAATATTTGTCTGAAATTTTCAATCACTGTTGAAGGATTAGCAGATTCTATAGCATATATAATCGATTTTACTTGGTCAGACAAAGTATTTGCAGCGTTTTCTCTTCTAATGAATTCCCCAAAATCTTCAGAAATAAAAGTTGATGAATAAGTAAGTACAAGATTTATTACAGGTAGAACTTCCGCGATTAAGTCGTTAAGACTTTTATTGGCTACTTTACAGTAATTTGGGGTAAACCCAATTTGACTTACATCGACATTTCTTCCTAAAATAACATTGAGAGTTTTTCCGAATACACTAATAAAAAAGTATTTGAACCTAAGATTACGCAATAATACCAATTGTTTTTGCTCGAGATCAATTATAGAACCGTTAGTTTGTTTTCTTTTTAATTCATTTCTTCTTTCATCCAAACCTCTTGCAATAACATATACAAACAAAAGATGTTTTGCTTTTTTGTCTTCAAATGCCGTCCGGTACATCTTATCACTTTCGAAAACGCCATTTTTACCACCATTAGCTTCTTGAAAATGTCCTTCTAATGCAATTGCTGGTTGAGCAACAACTTCTATCCCTAAATGTGAATTATTGTCAAAGCCCCTTTTAAGTGAATAATTGTGACCATAATTCAAAAATTCTTCTTGAATTCTTTTTTGTTGTGGATCGTTGCTAAATTTATCCCAAGTCGTTATTTTATTTTGAGTGTTGTTATATTTAACAATTTCATCTATGGTATAGTGGTCAAAACATTCTATTATTCTAGATAAGACTTTGACGTTTTTTAGGTCTATGGAACCATCTAGTGATCCAATAGACCCTGTTGTTTGAGCTCCATTTATTATAGAAATTCCCTGTAGTTTGACTCCAGTCTTTTCTTTAGTTATTTTGGTAGTTAATATCGTTATACCATTATTGAAGACCCAAAAGTTTTGAGGTTGTTTCTCTGCTGTTGTTTTTATTCCTGAGTTGATTTTTTTTCGTCTATTTACACCCAGAAAACCACGATAGTTTGCAGAGAATAATTCATCGCCATAACTCAAAAATAAGTCACGGAGCCAATATCCTGGAACTGACATTATGCTCGCAGTCCAGTTCGGTCCTTGTTCTTGATATTCAATTTTAGCAGGACAATCTATCGCATCCTGAACAATAATAGATGACTCTTGCACCAAATACAATCTTTCAGTATTTTCTAGCCCCAGTTCTTTATAAATAACTGTTATATCCAAATCTTTTGGCAAAGAAGCAGAAAGATGCTTTGCGACAGTATCTAATTCTTTGCTAACATTGACAGACTCTGGTAAATTATGAACATATAGCAATTCTATTTGGTCGATTTCATTTTCAGCAATTGCTAATCGACACTCGTCTATAATAGTCTTTAAAGTGTTTGGAACCTGACTTGTGTCTCCGGATATTAACCAAGCAGATGCAGTATTTAAATCAGAAGCTTTATTCGCTGGAGCACTTTCAACTTTTTTATTTGAGTAGTATCCTTGTGCAAAAACAATTTTTCTGAGATCGTAATCCAGTTTAATAAAATCAATTTTCTTGTCGTCACCACCATCAGTTATTCCTTCTGAACCCAGAGTCAAGGCTGATGGATGGTCCAAGTAAAGGCTCATTACCCATGCTAAGTGTGCATTTCCTTCACCAAATCGGTCAATTAATTCTTTTTGTTTCTTAAATGAGTCTAAGTGATTCATACTTTATTTATTTTCAGTTTCATAATTAGGGCAAATATACGAAATAATCTTAAATAAATTAAAAAATTACCACTCGTTTTAGGCGAGGGGCAGAAGTTGCGGAAGTTTCAATCAATCAATCAAAAGATATATATACCTCAAAAGTGAAATATTCCAACGGAAGGGGAACGCTTTTCTGATGCTTGTTCTCTATCGGGATATAGTTACATTCAACATTTACCTGTAGGAACTCGTCCTACAGGTGGAAAATGAGCTCCTACACCCGTAGGGTGATTTCCTACAAGTGTAGGGTTCCTTCCTTCAGGTGTAGGAGTGTTTCCTTCAAGTGTAGGAGGTTTTCCTGCAGGTGTAGGACTTCTTCCTACAGGTGTAGGGTCTCTTCCTACAGATGCAGGGTCTCTTCCTACAGATGCAGGGTCTCTTCCTACAGATGTATGATTATTTCCTACAGATGATTGCTGTTGAAAAAGAACTCTTTTTTGGAAAAATCCAACTCAAACACACGTTGTGTTAATTATTTTGATGTCAGAAAAATATCGTTTATCTTTACATCGTTCTTTTTTCGATAGTTAAGCTTTGGTTCCGATGAAATACCTGTTTTTTTTGTGGTTTGCTTTTTTATGCGTGTCGTGCAACCAACGTGCGGAAGATTACGAAAAGGCGGTTGCGATGCAGGAGAAAGCGGTTTTATTCATGCAAAACGAAGTGTACGGCAGCGCTTTATACTATCTGGAGGAAGCCATCCGCCTGGATCGGACGTATTATTTGCCCTATCAGCAGAAAGCGAATATTTACATCAAGCTACACGACACGGATAAAGCAATTGATGCCTCGAAAAAAGCTGTGAGCGTGAAACCCGATTTCGCCGAAGGCTGGACATATCTGGGTTTGCTGTATAAACAGGAAGGCGATAAGCGTCAATCCGCAGAGTCCCTCGAAAAAAGCATTCTGCTTTACGATAAAAGGCTTGTATCGCTTACGGATTCCGGTGAAATTGCGGCAAACAAACTAAACAAAGCCTGGGCGCTGATGCTGTTAGGGAAGGAACCGGAGGCGAAAGCCATCTTGCAGGAATTAACCTCGCTCAACGAATACCGTTCCGTGGCCGAAGCGTTGATGAACATGAACGGCGATGAACTGATGAAATAATTGATAAACAATTAAAAATAAATACGATATGAAACATATTTTGTTATCCATAGCTCTTTTATTCACCGGCATTTTTATGCAGGCGCAGGAAAGAAAATTCATTTCACACTACGTGTTTCCCGAGTTCGTAAAAGGCACGGTATTAATGAAAAACGGTGCGCGAAACGAAGCGTTATTGAATTATAACTCCGCATCGGAAGAAATGTTGTTCGATAAAAACGAACAGGTGCTGGCGTTTTCCGACGCTACAGTCAATCAGGTGGATACCGTATTTATTGCCGGTAAAAAATTCATCCTGATGGATGGAAAATTCAAGGAGATTCTGCACGATTCCGGTTACGGATTGTTTGCCGAACACAAATGCCGCGTAATTCCTCCCGGTAAACCGGCGGCTTACGGCGGCACATCGCAGACTTCTTCGAGCGAAAGCTACTCCTCGTGGTCGTCAGACGGCAGGGTATATAAACTCCAATTACCCGACGATTTTAAAGTGCTGCCTTACACCGTTTACTGGCTACGCAAAGGTGGAGAACTCCGAAGTTTCACCTCAATAAAACAAGTTCAGAAGTTTTACAGAAGCAAAAAAAATCGGTTTAAAGAATACACCGATAACAACAAAGTTGATTTTAATGACGCAGAATCCTTTGCCCGTTTGATTGATTTTATGGAAACTAAATAATTTACTGATGAAAACTTTTTATACCGTTTTAATTCTTTTGTTGCTGGGAGCGGGCGGCGTTTTCGCTCAGCAACGTTACGTGCCTTCGGCAGAAAATCTGAAAAACAGGGCCGAATTTCAGGATATGAAATTCGGCGTATTCATTCACTGGGGCATTTATAGCATGATGGCCGATGGTGAGTGGATACTGAACAACAAAAACATCAATTACAAAGAGTATGCGAAGTTGGCACAGGGCTTTTATCCGTCGAAGTTCGATGCCGCCAAGTGGGTATCGGACGTGAAAGCCGCAGGAGCAAAATATATCTGCATCACTTCGCGGCATCACGACGGTTTTTCGATGTTCGGAACCAAGCAGTCGCCTTACAACATCGTGGATGCCACGCCGTTCAAACGCGACGTGATCAAAGAGCTGGCCGACGAGTGCCACAAGCAAGGCATCAAACTGCATTTCTACTATTCGCTTCTCGATTGGGGCCGCACCGATTACAATCCGCTCGGCCGCACCGGAAAAGGGGTAGGGCGCACCGACATGGGAAATTGGGCTTCCTACTATCAATTCATGCTGAATCAACTCACGGAGTTGCTGACCAATTACGGCGAGATCGGCGCGATCTGGTTCGACGGGCAATGGGATCAACCATCGGATTTCGATTGGAAACTGCGTGATATCTACGACCATATCCACAGCATTCAACCCGGTTGCCTGGTGATCAACAACCACCATTTGGCGCCCATTGAAGGCGAAGACGCGCAAACGTTTGAAAAAGACCTTCCAGGGCACAACACCACCGGCTTTTCGGCCGATGCCGAAATCGGACAGCTTCCACTGGAAACCTGCGAAACCATGAACAACTCGTGGGGATACAACATTACCGACCTCAAATACAAATCGGAAAAAGAGCTGATCCATTACCTGGTGAAAACTGCCGGCAACAACGCAAACCTGTTGATGAACGTGGGGCCTCGTCCCAACGGCACTTTTCCCGATATCGCCATTGAACGTTACATGGCTATGGGCGATTGGCTAAAACAGTACGGCGAAACCATTTACGGCACGCGCGGCGGACTTGTGGGCCCGCACGACTGGGGCGTTACCACGCAGAAAGGCAACACGCTGTATGTGCATGTCCTTAATCTCGCGGATAACGCGCTCTACCTGCCGCTTGGCGATAAGAAAGTGCGTTCGGCAAAGACGTTCATCGGTAAAAAAACGGTGAAATATACGGATGTTCCGGGCGGCGCGGTGCTGCAGTTCGATAAAGCTCCCGATGAAACCGATTATGTGGTGCAGGTGGAATTGAAGTAAATGAACAACGGGCGATGAAATATCGTCCGTTTTTTTTCTATGGAAGTTATCAAAATCAGGCTAAAGATGTAGTTTTTTTTCATGTGTTACAATAAATTATTCAACAAACTTATATATTTATGCAGATGGAAAACAATACGGACATGAAGAATCCCGATATCGCCGTGAATTTCAGATACGGATCGAGCGCCTTGTCTTTTTTGGCGTGTATCTTCACCAATAGCATAAAATGAAAAACAAACACAACGGCGTACAGATACCGGTACCATGGCCAGGGAGCATACAGGTAATTGTATCCGATAAAACAGGTAAACATACTGAATGTGAGTAACGTATGATAAAAACGGGCGTTTTTCAATCCCATTTTTATGGCCACCGTAATTTTTCCCGAAGCCTTATCGTTTTCAATATCGCGCATATTATTCACATTCAATATCATGGCGCTGATCAGCCCTAAACCGATAGCCGGCAGCACCGGCTGAAAATCGAACGTGTGCACATGCAGAAAGTAGGTGCCGATCACGGCAACGGGGCCGAAGAACAAAAATGCGAAAAAATCGCCCCAACCCACATAACCATACGCGCGTTTGCCGATGGTATAAAAAACGGCCGAAAGAATACACGCCAACCCAATACCGAGCATGACGGCAACGCCTGTCCACCCGATGAACGCCGCCGTATTCAACACGAGAATAAGCCCGGATACGGCCGAAAGCATCATCATAACGGCAATGGCCGTTTTCATCTCCTTTGGAGAAATATTGCCGCTCTGCATGGCGCGCACAGGGCCCTGTCTTTTCCCCGATACGTCGGTTCCTTTCAGGTAATCGCCCAGATCGTTTGCCAGATTCGACAGAATTTGCAGTGAAATAGCCAACAACAACGCCAACAAAAAGGTGGCGACGCTGAATTTTCCTTCGTGCCAGGCCAATCCGCTACCCAATATCACGGTTGAAACGGCCAAGAATAAGGTGCGCGGCCGCGCAGCTGAAATCCAATGTTTAGACATACAAGTTGCGGGTTACGAGTTCTGAGTTCTTTGTTCTTTGTTCTTTGTTCTGTGTCGTTCCGACATCCAACATCCAACATCTTCATCAATACGCCCGTGCAAAAATAACCCGTTGCGCCGATGGTTTTCCCGTTACCATGCATGTGCCGGGTGTTTTGTCGCCTTCCATCGGGATGCAGCGGATGGTTGCTTTGGTTTCGTCCTTGATGCGCTCCTCGGTTTCGGGTGTGCCGTCCCAGTGGCAAAGCAGGAAGCCGCCTTTTTCTATTTCTTCCTTAAATTCGTCGTAGGAGTTCACCTCGCGCATTTGCGATGCGCGGTAGTCGGCGGCTTTTTGGTAAATGTTGGCCTGAATTTCGTCGAGCAAGGTTTTCACGTGGTTTTCGATACCGTCGCACGAAAGCGTTTCTTTGGTAAGCGTATCGCGTCGCGCCACCTCGATGGTGTTGTTTTCCAGATCGCGGCCACCCATCGCTAAACGAACAGGCACGCCTTTGAGTTCATATTCCGAGAATTTCCAGCCCGGTTTCTTGTTATCGGCATTATCGTATTTCACGCTGATGCCCAGGGCTTTCAGCCCTTCCACGATCCCTGCGACCTTTTCGTTTATTTGTTTCAATTGTTCTTCGTTGCGGTAAATTGGAACGATAACCACCTGATAGGGAGCCAGTTTTGGAGGCAATACCAATCCGTTATCGTCGCTGTGCGACATGATCAGCGCGCCCATCAGGCGTGTGGAAACGCCCCACGAGGTTGCCCACACGTACTCGCGGTTACCGTTTTGATCGGCAAACTGCACATCGAACGCTTTAGCGAAGTTTTGCCCCAAAAAGTGCGATGTTCCCGCCTGTAACGCTTTGCCATCCTGCATTAGCGCTTCAATAGCGAAGGTTTCCACCGCGCCCGCAAAACGCTCCGAAGCCGATTTTACGCCTTTGATCACCGGCACGGCCATGTATTTTTCGGCAAACTCAGCATACACACCCAGCATGCGCACGGCTTCTTCCATAGCTTCCTGCTCGGTGGCGTGAGCCGTGTGGCCCTCCTGCCACAAAAATTCGGCCGTGCGAAGAAACAGACGCGTGCGCATTTCCCACCGCACAACGTTTGCCCATTGGTTGATGAGCAGCGGCAGGTCGCGATACGATTGAATCCAGTTACGGTATGTATTCCAGATAATGGTTTCGGAAGTGGGGCGAACGATCAGTTCTTCTTCAAGCTTCGCTTCGGGATCAACCACTACGCCTTTGCCGTCGGGATCGTTTTTCAGGCGGTAGTGCGTAACCACGGCGCATTCCTTGGCAAACCCTTCCACATGGTCGGCTTCCTTGCTCAGAAACGATTTTGGGATAAACAGCGGAAAATACGCGTTCACATGTCCCGTTTCCTTGAACATATCGTCCAACTGGCGCTGCATTTTCTCCCAAATGGCGTAGCCATACGGTTTTATCACCATGCAGCCGCGCACGGCGGAGTTTTCGGCCAAATCGGCTTTGATTACCAAATCGTTGTACCATTGCGCGTAATTCTCGCTTCGCGAAGTAAGCTCCTTCAATTCCTTTGCCATAATATTGTGTAAGTTCTGTATTTTTATTTTGAGGATGCAAAGATACAAAATTAGTGGAAATTAGAAGTTAGAAATGTGAAGAATGTGGGATGTGGGAGGATGGAGGATGGATGATGGATGATGGATGTGGGGTGATGGGTTACGAAAAAAATGTGTTCTTCACAACGCCAACATAATCATCCGTTTCATCCCCTTCTTCTTAGGCGAATATCCCAAATAATCGGTAATTTCCTGTTCGAGCTGTTTAACCGCTTTATACAGATGCGTTTCCACGGTGCGGGGCGAGAGCTGTAGAATTTCGGCGGCTTGTTTGGCGGTCAGGCTGTTTTGTTTTATCATGTTGAACACCAATCGTTGCTGCTCGGGGAGAGCGTTTATGATGGCGTGCAGTTTCGCCGACAGTTCTTTCCGTTCCATTTCCGAAAGCGGATTTTCCGCTGTTTCCGTACTCTTTTCTTTATACTCTTCCATGGAAACAATGTGGGATGTGCCGCGCAACACCTTGAGACATCGGTTTTTCACGGAAATGAACAGATATACCTGCGGATTGCTTATTGATGCAAGCGTTTCGCGATTGAACCACAGCCGCACAAACACATCCGAAACTACTTCCTCGGCATGTCCGGTATCGGAAACGTAATTTTTCGCAAAATGCACTAAGTTCGTGTAATACAATCGAAACAGTGCATCGAACGCATATCGGTTCCCTGCACTTATCTCACGAAAAAGTTGTTTTATATCGTGTTCTTTTTGTTGCAAAACGATTGGGTTTATATTCTACAGACACGTCTCATAAATGAAATACGTACCGCGGCTAGCGATTTATTGCGTTTCAAAGGTAGTTTTTTTGTCTAAAACAGCGCTATTTCAGAACTACAAATTCCATTATTTGTTGAGATTGAACCGCAAACTCATCCCCGCGCTGGTATTCGCAGTGGGATAGGAAGTGGAAGAGACCAACGGCGTGTTGATCATTTTATCGAAAAAGGCGCGCAGGGTAAGGGAACGGCTCAGCGCGTAGTCGGCGGAAAACTTAATGCTTGTTGTGCGTAATCCGCTGGTGGACTGCGTAAACCCGTCTTCGATCTTTCGGATGAGCGCTTGCGCGGTTTTATGCGAAATATCCAAACGGATGTCCAAATCGTTGTTGAATTCGGCCTGTGTCGGTAGCGTTTGTTCCGTTCGGTTGTTGTCCCTGCTTCGCGAAACGCGCCTTCGGCGCGAGGTGTTTACGGAGTTTGAGCCGAATCCGATAATCCGGTTAAAATCGGGAATACGGTAGCCCAGCCCGA
Source organism: Petrimonas sp. (assembly GCA_028698105.1). Lineage (GTDB taxonomy): Bacteria > Bacteroidota > Bacteroidia > Bacteroidales > Dysgonomonadaceae > JAQVEB01. The sequence continues at coordinate 8,989 of JAQVEB010000095.1, forward strand.
AAACCAGATCGTTATCGGTTGTTTCCACAATCTGGTACGAAGATACATTCAGGTTCAACGTACGCGTGCGATTGATGCGGAAATTCACCGACATGTTGTTGGCCAGTACGCTGCGCGCTTCGAAGAGCGGGCTGAAGCTTTCGATCAGGCTCACGGCCGCAATATCATAAGGCGATGAAGGTAGTGGCGATCCGCTCAGCACGTCGCGAATGTATCCCAAATCGCTGTTTTCGGACGAAGGAACCCAGTTCAGAAACGAGGCATACGCTCCAACTCTGTATTGCGAAACATATTTGTGGTTGAACATAAACGATTTAAAATTATTCCGCAGCCAGGGAAACATGTTTATCGCGTTGTACGATACTTCCCAGTTCGGTAACATGGATCGAATATCGGGAAACGCCGTGAGCGCGATGCCGGAGGCGTTTTTCCCTGTGTAAGCCGCCAGAAAAGCAGGAATAAGCACATCGGCCGAGTTGGGGTTCACATCGCCTGCGGCGTGACTGAAAGGCTGTCCGCCCAGCGTTGTTTCGGCAACGAATCCGCCGGCCGGATACGTGGTGTTCTGGTAAAGCGACCGCAAACGTTGGGTGATTATATCCCTGTTGGCAAGGAATTTATCGAAAGTTGCCGAAGTGTAACCGTTTTTGGGCGAAGAATTTTCAAATGCGGAAAACAACGAGATGGTACTCATGGCAAACGTGCCTCCGTAAATTTTCGGCATGCCTTCTACCATAAATTGAAATTCCGTACGGCGATTGTCTTCGTGCAAAGCGTCCAAATCTATTTTTAACCCGCGAAACGGCTCCACGCTTGCTTCCACGCGCAGGTTTCGCGTTTGATTGTGAACGGCGGGCTCAATGTTATTCTTGTTCATGATCATCCAATCGTTCGCCAGCGCTTTTTGAAGGTAGCGTTCTCCGCCGTCAAAACCAAACGCGAAACCCAGTCCCGGCACCATTCCGTCAACGCCCGACCGTTGTCCGAAAACATCGCCGATCATTGGGGCAAAGCCCGGAATATCGGTGCGTGTCTTGTACCCGAAGGTGATGTTCACCTTGCGCAGCATCACCAGGCCTCGCGCAGCGTATTGTGCCGCTTCGTACTGTCCGCCTTTTTTTTCTTTTTTCTGATCCGGCGAAGTGTTCCTTTGCGGTGCGCCAGGCAATGCGTCGAACTTGCGGTTGGCCTTCTTCAAAAACGGAATTTTGTTATAGAACGAAACCAGGTTCA
>JAQVEB010000096.1 GCA_028698105.1 Petrimonas sp.
GTGGAAGAAATCTGGAATAAACTCATCGCCGAAGGCGAATCAATGATGCCGCTCGACACATATCCTTTCAGCCCGAAATACGGCTGGGTACAGGATAAATACGGCGTTTCGTGGCAGCTATATACTGCGCGCGACGAAAACCATATCGTTCAGAAAATCGTACCGACACTAATGTTCACCGGCTCGCAGAACGGGCGTGCAACGGAAGCGGCGCAATTGTACACATCGCTTTTCCCAAACTCGGCTATGCGTGGTATCATGTATTACGATGCCGCGAGCGGCGAGCCCGAGACCAGCGTGCAGCACGGCGAATTTTTCATTAACAATTACCTGTTGATGATGATGGACAGCTCACTGGAGCACAAATTCAATTTTTCCGAAGGTTTATCGTTGGTTATTGAGTGCAATGATCAGGAAGAAATCGACGATTACTGGAACGCACTAACATCCAATGGTGGTAAGGAAGGCAGATGCGGATGGCTCAAAGATCGGTTCGGGATCAGTTGGCAGATTGCTCCGTCGCAACTCGATGAATGGATGAAAAAATCGCCCAAAGTGATGGATGAAGTGATGAAAATGAAGAAACCGGATATAAACATTTTACGGGCAGCGGCTGAGTCTGCAACTCCCTAAACAAACTGACCGGATGCAGCGGCTGAGTCTGCAACTCCCTAAACAAACTGACCGGATATGGCTTTCAATCAGGAACTGGCAGACAGAGTGCGTGAACTTCTTAAATCCGAGCGGAATGTGGTCGAAAAAAAGATGTTCGGTGGATTGGCGTTTATCGTCAATGATAAAATGTGTGTAAACGTAAGCGAAGATAACCTGATGTGTCGCTTCAATCCGGCACTTCAAAAGGAATTATCTACTAAAGAAGGTTATCAGCCGACGATAATGAGAGGCCGGGAACTCGAGGGTTATTGTTATGTAAACCAGGCGCATATAAAGACCGATGATGCCCTTACTTACTGGGTGAACTTGTGTTTAGACTTTAATAAAATTTCCAAATCGTCTAAAAACAGGAAAAAGTAATCCGAATAACAATTAAGATATGTACAACAAAGAAATTTCCATTAACACAGGTGTTGAAAGAGTGTGGAGCGCACTTACTCAACCTGAAGAAATGAAGCATTGGTATTTCAATATTCCCGGTTTCGAAGCAACGGAAGGGAAAGTATTCGATTTTGTGGTTTCTTTTGAGGATGAAGGAGAAATGCACCATTTTCGCCACTTGTTCAACATATTCGAAGTGGTTCCGTACGAAAAACTGAAACACTCGTGGGAACATCCCCGGCACAGCAATGGAACATCTACACTTACCTGGGAACTTATTCCTGAAGAGGATTCCACCCGGATTATTCTTACCCACGAAGGCAATGAATCTTTTATTGATGAGGGAAGTAAATATTTCACCGTGGAAAGTTATACGGCCGGCTGGAACGATATTTTGCAAGGATTAAAAGATTATCTCGAAAATGAAATATAAAACAGTACTCCTTTTTCTTTTGATGTCTGTGAGCATCTTTTCACAGCGAACGCAAAAGCCCGAATTACACGGAAAAAGTTGGATGGCCATCACCGGTAAAAGTCTCGGCGCATCGGCAGGAGCCATGATATTCAATCAGGGAGGCAACGCGGTGGATGCTGCTTGCGCGATTCTGGGGGCTACCTGTACGTTGTGGGATGTGCTTAGCTGGGGTGGCGAAACGCAAGCTTTAATCTACAATCCGAAAACGAAAAAAGTGATCGCCATCAATGCGTTGGGAGTTGCCCCGACCGGAGCTACGGCGGATTTTTTTAAAAGCCGTGGCTACGATTTTCCACCCGAATATGGCCCGTTGGCTGCCGTTACGCCCGGCACCGTTGGCGGATTGTGCTATATGCTGGCTAATTACGGTACGATGAGCCTCAAAGAGGTGCTGGCTCCTTCCATCGAACTGGCTAAAGGCTTTCCGGTGGACGTGCCATTTGAAACGAGTGTGGCGAGAAACAAAGAGCGGCTGAAAGAGTGGAAATACAGTAAAGCAGTTTTTATCACAAAACCCGGTGAAGAAAAAGAAACTCCCGTGGCAGGCGAGGTTTTTGTACAGGAAGATTTGGCTGAAACATTGCAAAAATTGGTGGATGCGGAACAAAATGCGTTAAAAGCCGGCAAAAGCCGGAAAGATGCTATAATGGCGGCTTACAACCGGTTCTACAAAGGCGATATCGCCAAGGAGATCGTGCGAAGCACGCGCGAGCAGGGCGGATTGTTTACGATGGAAGACCTTGCCCGATGGAAACCCATCGAAGAAGAGCCGCTGGACAAGAACTATAAAGGAATAGATGTCTATAAACTGCAATCGTGGACGCAAGGCCCGGCTTTACTGCAAAGCCTGAATATTCTCGAAAACTTCGATTTGAAGAAAATGGGGTATAACAGTCCTCAGTATATCCACACGATTTATCAGACAATGAACATGGCTTTTGCCGACCGTGATTTCTATTACGGTGATCCGTACGTTCATCCCGATATTCCCATCAAAGGGTTGTTGAGCAAGGAATATGCCCGAAAACGGGCATCGGAAATGTGGAGCGATAAAAACAATCCTTCGGTCGGGCCGGGCGATCCGTATCCTTTCGAAGGAAAGAAAAACCCGTTCACGAAAATTCTGAAAGAACGCGGATTCGATCAAAATTCGGTGAATGACAGGGATTTCGTCCCGAAACACGATGCGGTTTCTTTCTTTGAACCCGATTCGCTGTATCAGGACAGGCTGCATCGGGGAACAACCACCGTGGTTGCTGCCGATGCCGAAGGCTGGGTGGTTTCCATTACGCCTTCCGGCGGTTGGATTCCTGCCTGTATTGCCGGCAATACGGGTGTCGGGTTAAGTCAGCGGATGCAGAGTTTTGTACTCGACGAAACGCTCAATCCGTTCAACGTGGTGGCGCCCGGAAAACGTCCGCGCGTTACGCTCACGCCGAGTCTGGCGATGAAAGACGGCAAACCGCTGATGGCTTTTGCCGTTCAGGGTGGCGATACGCAGGATCAGAATCTGTTGCAGTTTTTCCTGGATATGGTGGAATTCGGTATGAATACGCAACAAGCTGCCGAAGCGGCGAACATCAATTCCAACCAGTTGTGGTTGTCGTTGGGCGGCACAAAGATCGAAGATCGTGCTCCTCGACCGGGACAGCTTCTGTTGAATTCAAGTACGCCCGATTCGGTTCGGCAGAAATTGATCGAAATGGGATACTCGTTGCAGTTTTCCGACCGTACGAGCGGCCCGATCAATGCCATCTATTTCGATCAGAAAAATAAAACAATGCGTGGTGGAAGCAGCAATCACGGCGAAGATTACGGAATTGCGTGGTAGATGTCTGGTGTCCGATGACAGATGTCGGATGTCGGAATGTTGAAATCTATTATTTTTTATCAGTATTTATTCATTCAATAACAATTTTAAAAATTAAAAAATCATGGCAAAATTAAATCCTTACCTCAATTTTGATGGTAAAACCGAAGAAGCGTTCAATTTTTACAAATCCGTTTTTGGCGGAGAGTTCATGGGAGAGGTTTCCAGGTTGAAAGATGTTCCCGGAATGCAAATTCCGGAAGAAGCGAAGGAGCGCGTTATTCACGTGGCACTGCCCATCGGAAACGATGTTTTAATGGGTTCCGATATTATGCCCGGGCAGCCTTTTACAGTTGGTAACAATAACTATATCAGTGTTTTCCCCGATAGCAGGGAAGAAGCGGATCGTTTGTTCGCCGCCTTATCGGAAGGTGGCGAAGTGGAAATGCCGATGGAAGACCAGTTCTGGGGCGATTATTACGGAAGCCTGAAAGACAAATACGGCGTATGCTGGATGATAAATTATCACACCCAAAAATAATGAAAAATGGAAAAGATAAAATATTATGCGGTTGGCTGGTTTGAAATTTATGTACAGGAAATGGCTCGCGCAAGAAAATTTTACGAAGAAGTGTTTCAGGAGGAATTAACCGATTTATCGGATCCCACCGACCAAAACATGAAAATGGCGGCTTTCCCGTTCTCAATGGAAGATTTGCCGGGCGCCAGCGGCGCGTTGGTGCAAATGGAAGGTTACCCGAGTGGTGGAAACAGTACGATCGTTTACTTCACTTCACTGGATTGTTCGGTTGAAGAAAGCCGCGCCAAAGCCACAGGCGGTAAAGTGATACAACCAAAAACGAGTATCGGCGAGCACGGATTTATATCACTTATCGAAGATACCGAAGGAAATACCGTTGGGGGTCATTCGATGAAGTAAGCCTTGAGAATATCAGAAATGAAGAAGCTGTCTCAAAATATAATGGGACAGCTTCTTAAGTGTTATTTCTTTGAAATCCGATACAATCGTCCTTCATCGGTGACGGCGTACAGTGCGCCGTCTTTTCCATCGCCTACATCGCGAAATCGTTGATTTTCTTTCGTGAGTAACCGTTCTTCACCGATCACTTTATTATCTTTCAGAACAATCCGGGCGATGTGTTTACTGTTCAACCCGCCGATAAAAAGATTGTTCTGCCATTCGGGAATTGCGTTGGAGGTGTAGAACGCCATTCCGCTGGGAGAAAGAACCGGATCCCAATAATATACCGGTTGTTCCATTCCTTCTTTTTGCGTGGCTCCACCGCTGATGGCTTGTCCGCTGTATTCTATCCCGTAAGTAATGGCAGGCCATCCGTAATTTTTCCCGGGTTTTATCAGATTGATTTCGTCCCCGCCGCGCGGCCCCATTTCCGATAACCAAAGCTCTTGAGTAACAGGATGAATATCGAGTCCCTGTGCATTTCTGTGCCCGTAGGAATAAATTTCCGGCAACGCACCTTCGGTGTTGATAAACGGATTTCCGGCAACAGGTTTCCCTTCGGTTGTGATATGAACTACTTTTCCGTGGCCGGTATTGAGCAACTGTGCATTAGGCCTTGTTCTTAAATCCGATCGCTCACCGGTGGAAGCGAAAATGTTTCCGTTCTTATCGAAAACAATACGGCTTCCGAAGTGCATACTGTTGTCGAAATAGGGAATGGCCCTGAAAATTGTCTGAAAATTCTCGATTTTTGTTTCATCGGCCGATAATTTCCCTTTCCCAACTGCCGTAAGCGAACCTTGGGACGTTTTTTCGGCAAAAGTGAAATAGAGCATTCTGCTGGTTTCGAAATCCGGCGCGGGTGCTACATCGAGCAATCCGCCTTGGCTGCGGTCGTCAACTGCCGGAAAACCGGTAATTTTCGGGCTAAGCGTGCCATCTTTGGTGGCTATGCGCATGGTTCCTGCTTTTTCGGTGATGGCTAATCTTCCATCGGGAAGGGCTGTTACCGCCCAAGGTCTCGCTAATCCCTCTGCTATTATTTTTACTTCGTAAGGAGTTTCGGTTTTCACACCCGCGATTCGGGTTTGCCCTTCAAAAGCGGGGGTATAATTCGTGTTTGCTTTTTGCGTTTCTACCGGAGGTAAAGTCCCTGCCTGTGGTTCCTGTTCCGTTGGCGTCTCAACGGTTTCTTTGTTTTGGCTGTCATTTTGTTCATCGCAAGAAGCCGACGCAAAAAGCAGCGCCATCGCTATGATTGCTAAAATGTTAAAATACTTCATAGGTCTATTCATTTAGTGCTGTGTAATTGTAGTAACAAATTAATTTACAGAATAGTTTAAGGTGATTGTGTTAAAAAACAATTCACGGAAAGCAGAAAAAGCTTTCCGTGAATAATTCTTTGTAGCAAGAAGAATATCTCTGCTATCGGATTAAGTCAACTTTACTTATTTCAGGATGAATTCTACAACGGTTACTTCGTAAGGCGGTTTTTGTCGAGGCAAATCAAGAATAATGTTATTGTCGTTTTGCTGGAACTGAATTTCGGAATAGTCATTGAGCAATTGAACATACTTTACTTTACCGGCATATCCCGGCAACGTTATTTTACTTTCCGACGGATAATCGAAAAGGTGCAGATACAGCTTTTTGGTTCGCGGATTATAAGTAAGTCTGGAATTCACGTTTTGAGGAGCCGCAAATTCATCGGGTGCATAGGTGCAATTGTAAATAGATTCGCTGTTTCCGCCCATCCAATATCCCATTTTTTCGAGCGCATCAATAGCCCGGTAATCAAATTCCCCTTTTGCGGTTGGGCCTACATTTAAGAGCAGATTTCCACCGTTTGCCGTAGAGGTTATCAGCAAATCCAACAATTGTTTTTGCGTTTTCCATGTAGTTTCGTCACGATAATATCCCCACGAGCCCGAAAATGTCTGGCATGTTTCCCAATACTTTCCTTTGTATTTGGTCAGTTCGGATGGAGATACCTGCTCGGGAGTTTCAAAATCGTAACCATCTGAATAATCATTCAGATCCATACGATTATCGATAATAATACCCGGTTGCAATTTTCGTATCATTTTAAGTAACTCGATGGAACCCCAATCGTCCCTGCCTTTTCCGTCTTGTCCCGGATACGAAAAATCCAACCATAAGATATCTATTTTACCGTAATTTGTCAGTAATTCTTTTATCTGATTCTGCAAATACGTGCGATATTTGCTCATGTCTTTTCCGACATTCAACGGAGCATATTCGGAAGACGTTGCAACTCGTTGCGGATGCACTCTGTCAATCGTAAAATCAGGATGGTGCCAGTCTATAAGTGAATAATAAAAACCGACCTTTAGCCCCTCGGCTCTGAAAGCGTCCACAAACTCTTTCACCAGGTCTCTTTTTGCTTTGGTGTTTGTAGCCTTATAATCAGTGTATTTTGAATCGAACAGACAAAAACCTTCATGGTGCTTTGAGGTCAGAACGGCATATTTCATTCCTGCAGCTTTTGCCATTTTCGCCCATTTTACGGGATCGTAGTTTACGGGATTAAATTCTTCAAAATATTTTTGATATTGTTCGTTTGTGATTCTTTCTCTGTTTTTTACCCACTCGTGGCGTGCAGGCAAAGCATATAATCCCCAATGGATAAACATACCGAATCTGGCATCCGTCCACCATTGCATCCGCTCCTTCTTTTGAGCCTCGGTTTCGTTGCCTATTTTGTTTTGTGAGAATGATGCGCTACCGGTTAATAGCATGGCCATAGCAATAATAATGACTTTTTTCATGTTGATTTATACGTGTTTAAATTAGTAAATCAGATTCAATAATCAGAAAAAGAGAATGTATCATGACTTTTGATACACTCTCGTTAATAGTTTTCTTCTTAAGTTCTCGGATCAAAGAACGGATAATCTTTTACTGCGAGATACTCGTTGTCGAGCAACGTTTTTTCCTTTTTCGATAACGGGCTTTCCAGTATTTCATCAATGTGATCCACGCAGAAAGCGAAATCGCGAAAATCGCCGGGAGGGATAATCACGTCCGCGCCGCTTTGGAATGTGTATTTAAGCGCTGCAATGCCCAGCGCCGTATCGCTTACATCAATGGGTTTCACCCACGATTTCGGATAAGAGGAGCGCGTTTTTTCGTCACTGTCCAACCAGCGGCGGTGCACAAGCCCTTTTATGGCAAGGACGCCCATTCCGCGCCGTTTTGCATCGTTTACTGCTCCTGCACCCCAACCGTCGCGCATGATCATTTGCCAGTTGGTGGGGAACATGATGCTGTCGAAATCGTACATCGCCATGGCGCGAAGCGCCTGCTCCTGCGAGTGTGCCGAAAATCCCACTTTGCGGATACGCCCACGCTGTTTTTCTTTTTCGATCATCTCCATCACGCCGCCGGGACCGAAGGCTTTGTCCACGTCTTCCGGTTTTGTGAGGCTATGCAGTTGATACACATCAAAATAATCGGTATGCAGCAGTTTCAGCGATTCTTCGAACTCTTTTTCGGCGCCTTCGCGCATGCGCTGCGTGGTTTTGCAGGCAAGATAGTTGTCTTTCCGAAAAGGCTTCAGCGAGAGGCCGAGCTTTTCCTGCGCATCGCCATAGGTGGGAGCCACGTCAAAGTAATTGATTCCGCGATCCAGTGCCCAAGCCACGTAATTGTTTGACGCATCCTGACCGTCGCGCATGGATACAATTCCGCCGTAAACCACGGGAAATACTTCATATCCGGTTTTGCCGAGTTTTCGTTTCAATGTTTTGCCTTTTTTCGGTTTAGCCGCGGTGTCGGCAAACGTTGGAGAAACCGCTCCTGCTGCACCGATAGCCACAGCGCCTACAATACTTTTTTTAATAAATTCTCGCTTATCCATAGTCTCTTGTTTATGTTTGTGACAATTTAATATACAGAATGGTTTAAGGTAATAGTGTTAAAAAAGGCAACCATGTTTTTCCAAAGATAGAAAATTTTTCGATAGTTTCTTCCCAATTAACAAAAAAAATCGTTATGGCGATTTAAAATTTTCGCGCATTGATTTTAGCAGCTTTTCGGGCGACATCGTTGGGACGATCATTCGCCGGACGGTTTGCAACGGATACACCGAATCACGCTTCGACATCAGGATAAACGACATATCGAAATAATTGGCCAGTTCTTTTGCCGCATCGCGGTTGTACACGCCGTTGGGATATGCCCAGTACCGGACGGGTTGACCGACGATTTCTTCCAGTTTCTTTTTCGGTTCGATGACTTGTTTTGCCCACGCAGCAGAATCGGTGTATTTTGTAGCCATTACGTGATCCCAACTGTGCAGGCCGATGGTGTGCCCGCGTTTTGCCAATTCAGCGATTTGTCCGGTGGTCATGTAGCCTTTTTTGTTGTAGGTAACCGTCATGATAAAAAATGCGCCGCGAAAATTGTGCTTTTCCAATTCGGGAGCGGCAATTTCGATGTGCTCCGCGCGCGAATCGTCGAATGTGATCATAAACGGTTTTTCGGGAAGCGGTTTATTGTAAAGCAGATAATCGCGCAACGCATCGGGTAGGATGGAAGTGTAACCGCTGTCGGCCAACGCCTGTAAATGCGAAGCAAATGTTTTGGGAGAAACCGAATAAGCGTCGTTTCGTCCTTCCGCGATGCGGTGGTAACACAAAATGGGGATTTCGGGTTTGGAGAGGATTTGTTGGGCGGAGTTTTTATGCTTTTTTTGTTCTGCAGCTTGCGTTTTTGTTGATTCTGAAATTCGAGTTGCAGGTTGATTTTTCTTTTCTTGTTTGCAGGAAAAAAGCGTAAAGAATAGACAAGATAACAGGATAGCAGGTAACCTACGCATATCAATGCTTATAAATTAAATTGATCTCTGAAAGTTCTTGCCCGATTTGATGAATTCCGAATAATATTTTTTCGGTTTGCGCTTCAGAAGGTTTTTTGTGCCCCTGCACGTATTGTGATAATAACGTGGGGTTCATCCCGATTTTATCGGCCAGGAATTTTGCGTTCAGCACTTTATAATATTGAAAAAATTGTTTGAAGTCGATTTCAAATTTCAGATTTTCTTGTGTGACACTCATATTTTCTTCCTCAAAATGTAGTGTTACAGCTTCCAATGCGTTATTCATCAGTTCCGTAACAGTTTTTCCCGTGGTATAAATAGGATATTCCTCAGAAAACGCAGAAAAGCCGGTATCGGTTTTTTCTACGATCATTTTTATTTTTTTTCTTAATGTTTTCATAATCCGTTCATCTTTGTTCATTTTATTCCGGCATCTTTCAGAATCTTATTTTCCAATCCTTTACCCATTTCTTGGCTTCCGTGGTTTGGAAAAATTAAAGTCCCTTTTTCAGATCGTGTTTCGACTTTACGTGCGATCCTTTCTGCGATATGGGATACCAACCATCTTTAAGTAATATGCGGTATAATTCGGAACACTTCATAATCCTGATTGAGTTATCGCAGGACAAAAGTAAATTATTATTTACTTTTATGCAAGGACTTTTGATTTAAATTAATATGATTATCCGCAATTATTCCTAAACGGGCAGCAAGCCCGACTTAATTCAGCCCAACGCACCACGTTGGGTAAAAAGATGAATCATCAATTGGAGGGCTGTAAGCCCAGTTTAAATTGCTAAACTGCCCTTTCAGGGCGAAATCGTGGGCTGTAAATGCCCCAACCCAACGCGCCACTTCGCTCTGCATTGGGCTGAAATAAATTGCCACCCTGCCTGCGGCAGGCAGGTTCGTGGCGTTAGGAAGTATTGCGGATAATCATTTAAATTAATAAGAATAAAAGAT
>JAQVEB010000097.1 GCA_028698105.1 Petrimonas sp.
TTCATGGCTGCCAGCAACAAAGTAGTTATCGAAAAGGTGATGATGTATAATAAAATGAAAATCACAATTTGCAGTTCCATTTCACCGGTTATTGCACTTCCGTCGGCTTTGATGGCGAAAATGCCGTTCGGATGCTTGTTGAGTTTGATCTGTTTGGTGAGCGATTTAAAAAAGATAAATATCCGGTCGAATTTCAATCCGCCCGAAGTTGAGCCAACCATTCCGCACTGAATGGTGAAGTACATCATGATAAGGATGGAAAAAATTGGCCAGTTAGGCGTATCCGCCGTCGCGAAGCCGGTTGTGGTTCCCAACGAGATCACCTGAAAAGCGGCATAGCGCAGCGAATTGCCGAAATCGTACACTTTCAGGTGGGTAAGCTGCACTGCAACAAGCAATACTCCGATAAGCATTACCCCCAAATAGGCACGGGTGATGCGCGAAGTGAAAATATTCATTTTCCTGCGTAAAATAGTGGCGTATATCAATCCGAAATGGATGCTGCTCACCAGCATGAAAAACATGATGGTAACTTCAATTCCAAGGTTATTGTAGTAGGCGATGCTCATGTTTTTCGTGGAAAATCCGCCTGTTGCGATGGTTGCGAAAGAATGGCAAACGGCATCGAACCAGTTCATACCGAAAAACTTCAGCAGGATGGTTTCAGATACAATGAGGCTGAAATAAACAATGAGGATAATATTGCCTATTTCTTTGGTTTTCATCTTAAAATTCAACATGGACAGGCCGGAAACTTCGGAGTGATAGATACTGGATCGGATTCCTTTTTTTTCGGGCAAGATGAGCAAAACGAACAAAATAATTCCCAATCCGCCGATAAAATGAGTTGAAGCTCTCCAGAAAAGCAGTCCTTTGGGTAAAATTTCAATATCTTTTAAAATGGTTGCCCCTGTTGTAGTGAACCCTGAAACACTTTCGAACAAAGAGTTGACAAACGAAAATTCGCCGCCCCACATAAAATAGGGGATTAAACCGGCAAAACAGGTGATGATCCATCCCAAAACGCTTATGGAGATTCCTTCGTGAAAATTTATTTCATCGATATTTTCAACAAATATTTGCGGAAATATCCCCAATACGGTGCAAACCAGCGCACTGTATAGCAGAGGAATAAGTGATGTTTCGTGAAGGACTAACGATATGATAGCCGATATGTACAGAAACAATGCATTAAAAAGCAGTACATATCCCAAATATTTGATAACTACTTTTGCCCGTAGCATATAGCTGTAATTTTATTTGTTTTTTGCCGAGATCATCATAAAAAGAGCAATCATATTCATAATTTCCAAACGCCCCAGAAGCATATTTACCGATAAAATATATTTGGCTGAATTGGGCAAAAGCGCATAATTATCCATCGAACCTACTTCGCCGAATCCCGGGCCAACCGTTCCCAGTGTGGCAACAGATGCCGTAAAGGATGTCATGCCGTCAATATTCATTGCCGAGAGCAGGAGCGTTGAGATCAGAAGGATAAAAATGTAAACAATAATATAAACGGTTGTTTGCAATTCCATTTCTGCGGTAATGGTAGTACCGTCCATTTTGGTCACATACACGGCGTTGGGATGTTGCGTTTGTTTTATTTGACGGATAAACGTTTTGTAGAACAGAAAAACCCTGTCCACTTTTAGTCCGCCCGTGGTTGATCCCACCATGGCGCACTGAATGGAAAAATAGATAAGTATGCCTATGGTAAACATGGGCCAAACCGTGGTATCAACCGTGGCGAAACCGGTTGTGGTTACCAGCGAGATAACCTGAAACGAAGCGTGCCGAAACGATTCTCTCCAACCGTAAATGTGGCTGCTTGCCAGTTTTATCGCTACAAGCAGAATGCCAATGAAGGTGATCAGAAAATAGGTTCTTACAACCCTCGAACTGAGCATATTGTGTTTTTTTCCCCGAATGGTTGCGTAAATCAATCCGAAATGGGTGCCGCCCAGCATCATGAAAACCGATATGGTTATTTCCATCCAGATATTGTTGAAATAAGCGATGCTGGTATTCTTCGTAGAAAAGCCTCCGGTAGCCATGGTCGCGAACGAATGGCAGATGGCATCAAAAAACGTCATGCCGAGTATCCACAAGATCAGAGTTTCCAGCAACGTGAGGCTGACATAAACAATGCTGATGATCTTAGCGATCTCTTTGGTTTGCATCTGAAAGTTGAGCATAGACAGGCCCGAAACTTCAGACCGGTAAATGCTTGATCGAGCGCCTTTTGCATTGGGAAGGATAAGCAGTACGAATAAAATGATCCCGATACCGCCGATAAAATGTGTGGAAGCTCTCCAAAACAACAGGCCCTTGGGCAGGCTTTCCACATCGGAAAGGATGGTGGAGCCTGTGGTCGTATAGCCGGCAACACTTTCGAAAATAGCGTTGCTAAACGTAAAAGCGCCGCCCCACATGTAGTAAGGTATCATGCCTACGATACACGTGATCACCCATCCGAACACACTGATCGCCATGCCTTCGTGAAAACTTACTTCGTCAATTTTTTCCACAAAAATTTGCGGAAAAATCCCCATAATGGTGCACATGACCGCGCTGAAAAACAAAGGAGTGAAAGAGGTTTCGTGCAGCGAAAGCGATATTGCCGCAGCAATATACAGGAAAATTGCATTAAACAACACCACAAACCCCAAATATTTTATGATAACCTTTGTCTTCATTTATGGCGTTACTGAATGTCGGTGTGGTTGTTGTTTAATAATCGGTGGATGAGGTTATTGATCTCTGTTTCGAGTCCTTTCAGCTCGTCCTTGGAACGAATATTGACTTTCAGGTTATATTGTTCGGGATAAAACGACGAAACCGCATCTTTTAGCTGACGGATAGGCGAAATAAAATATTCCGAAATGAAAAAGTTAAGCAAGAGAGCGAAGATTATAGCCGCTACAATGGATACGATGCCGGGCATAATGGCTCTTTTTGCATTTTCCTTCATATCGGTCGTTTGTTTGAAAATACTGTCTTCGTTAAGTTTCATCAAGGCATTTACCGCCTCCTTGGTGGAGAAAAAATGCTTTTGATTTTCCAGAAAGTAAGCATTGTTTTTTTCTTGCAACGATGAGATGCTGTTTGCTTCAATCGTTTTCTTGATTGAGCCGTAAAAATTGGCATACTCATCAATTACCCGTTGGATATATTTATCTTCGTTGGCTTCCGTAATATTATTTTCGGCAATGTGGATAGCTGTCTTCATCACCGAATCGGCTGAAGAAATAATTTTTATACTTTCGTCTTTATTGCCCATCAGGAACATCAATACCCCGCTGTCTTCCCGCTCAATGGCATCGAGCATAAGCTTTGTCTGCTCAACGGATTTGTAATTGTTATCCATCACGGTATCAACCCACGAACTGACTTTCCTGAATTCCATGATAGACATAACTCCTGCGATCACCAGCATAATCACCAGCAACATGAAGCTCGAAAAAATTTTAGTTTTTAATGTCATGACAACAATCGTGTTATAAGTGTGTAATAACCGTGCAAAATTACATTTTTTTTAGCTCTTTATGAAGGATAATGGTTTTTTGTTTGTAAATAAATGAGAACGGGACAAACGTTCGTTACGAACAATTTGCCCCGCCCCGGTTTGTGAACGTAACCCGTTATTTCACCAGAGAAACAAAATCGGTGTTGGTTCTGTATTTTGCGAATTCCAAATCGTTAGCGGCTTTCTGTGCGAATGTTCTGTCGCGGATGATCGCGGTTTGAAGATTCGTGAGCACTTCGTTGAATTTATTGGTTCTTGCTGCTATAATGGCTTGCAGATAAGCCGTGGTAGCATCTGGATTGGGTATGGCAGCCAATGTTTGCGATGCTTTATTGTAATCTTTTACAAGCAGTTGTGCCAGCGCCGCATTGTTGGTTTTTATATCGCCGAAGGCGTCTATGGCTTTGTTGTAATCGCCGTTTTTCAGATAGAGCAATCCGAGGGCACCGTCCAGATTGCTTGCTCCCGACGCTTTACCGAGCAGCTCTTCGGCACGGCTATTGTTATTGTCGAGCATGGCGATCAACGCTTCGTTCATGTTTACTTCGGGGGCTGTAGCCGATATTTGCGCTGCGCGATCAAAAGCCTGTTTCGCTTTGTTTATCTCGCCTTGTTGGTAAAACAACGTGCCCAGGTTGTTCCAACCCCGGTAATCCTGCGGATAATTAACCGTAACATATTGATATATACGTTCTTTTTCGGTGTTATTATCCGTGAGCGTAGCAGCGTAAAGCAATTCGTTTTCGTTTAGTTTTTTGGGATCGTTTTTCCAAAACGATGCAATTTCTTCGTCGGTTTTGCCGATAATATCAATATTGGCGGTCAGGCGCGAGCGGCGCAACTGCGGGAGAATGGTCTGGGTGAGGTCTTCGTAAACGAGAGAGATGTTTTTTATTTCGCGTTCACGCGTTTCCGGATCGGGATACATTTCCAATACACGCAAGATCAGATTTTTATCCTGCAGATCCGATGCTTCAACCAGTTGACGGAATCCTTCCCAGTCTTCGGCGGTGTAACGGGCGTTTACGTCGGTGTTGATATTCTTTTTCTTTAATTCTTTTTCCAGATATTCCGACGTATTTTTTTCGCGCTGCTGAGCCAGCGCTTCGTTCAAAGAAACGCCTCCATCGGGCGATGCGTATGCCGATACTTCGATGGCGATGTTTTGTTTCGGGTCTTTATAAGCCTCTTCAACCCGTTTTTTCCAGGCAGCGAGTCCCTCTTTGTTTAGTTCGCTTTGGCGAAGACTTGCGTTTTGGATCAAAAACAGAATGTTGGCGTCCTGATTGTCTTTTATGATCTGCTGAAAACCGTCGTCCGCTACCGAAGGCGCAGTTGTGAGCACATTCGCCAATGCCGATGTGGCAACTACCCCGTCGGCAACCTTAATATCGGGAAGTTTGGCCGCTTTATTTTTTACCTTAGCGTTAAATCGCATGAATAGCTCTGAAACGTTCATCTGCGGTTGATAAGGAAACGAAAAGTTCATGGTGAAATTTCCGCCACGGCTTTTGGAAATCTCGATTCCGTTACCCGACACGTTTTCGCCCTGATACGTATATGGCATGGCCGTTGCTTCCTGATTGTTGCCGTACTTGAGCACGGGCGTGATGGTTACGGTTGCGTTGGAGTTGAACCATTTTTCGGGAAAAGTGCCGTTTACCGTTACCGGTATTTTATCGCCAACCGTCTCGAGCGGCGAAGGCGTAACGTTAAAATTGGATTGGTTCAGCGGCTTAAGGCTGCTGCAGGCTGTTGTCAGCAGCATGATGGCTACCAGCAACAAAGAAGACGTTTTGAGATAATTTCTTTTCATATCGAAAGAGTTTATGATGATTGATTTTTAATTTTCCGTTTCATCCAAAATCGGTTATGCAAAGCTACTTGTTTTTATTAAAACGAAAAAAGAAACCACTAACATTTAGTGATTTTTTAGAAATAAATCCGAAAACAAAAGGAGGGCTTTCTCCGTTTTAAAAATAAACCCGAGTAAGATGAATAAGATCATTTTTATATTTGCTTTGGCGCTTCTCGCAACCGCCGGTTGTTCGTGTAAAAAACCGGTTTTGCAATCGGGTAAGATTCAGGATTGTCCCGAGGTCATGATCATTAACAAAATGCCGCAAATCATTGACGATAACGCCAAAAATCCGCCGCCCCCTTCCCGGTATTACATTTATAAAGGTGTGAGAAGAGAGATTGCCGAGTTCGACAGCGTGTGGGTGAGCCGAAATTGCGACGTTGAGCAACAGGTTGTTTATTGAATCCGGAATCCGAGTTTCGATAAAATTTCACTGACGGCCGGATCGGCGTTAACCACCGTATAAGCGTGATACTCACGCCTCAACGGATAATGGGAACGAAACCAGTAAAATTTTTCCGGTTCCGATTTCAAATCAACGGTTTCTTTCATGGGGTTATAGGTATGCCATACGGTATGCTGAAGTTGTTCATTGGCAGGTATTTCCGCTAAATTGATAACGGGAAGCGCCGGTGCGGGAATTTCCTGAAAAGCAATGGGGTGAATGCCTGATCCGAAAAAATCGTTCAGGTTTTCGAGGCTCATTTTGGTCGCTGTCCATTTGCCGTCGGCAGAATAACCGGCAATGTGCGGCGTGGCAATATCGGCAAGTTCGAGGAGTTCGGCATCAATATCGGGTTCGTTTTCCCAGCAATCAATCACCGACCCGGAAACCTTTCCCTCTTTTATCGCTTTTGTCCACGCTTGATTGTCTGCTACGCTACCGCGACACGAATTGATAATGAACGGTTTTCGCTCCAATTCATCGAAAAAACGCTCATCGGCCATGTGGTAAGTGGCGTATTTTCCGTTTTTGGTAAGCGGAACGTGTAATGTGATGATATCGGCTTCCCTTTTTATGATTTCTAAATCTACATAATTACGCGATTGAGACGATGCATGCATCGTCTCTACAAGGGGCGGGTCGTTCAACAACACGCGCATGCCAAGTTTCCGGCAGGCCGCTTCCACTTTGCTTCCCACATTACCTACGCCCACAATGCCGATGGTTTTGTCCTTCAGTTCGAAACTATGTTTTTGTGCCAAAAACAAAAGCGAAGCTGTTACGTATTGTTCCACGGAGTTGGCGTTGCAACCCGGCGCGGTGCGCCATGCAATGTTGTGCGAATCACAGTAGGCCGTATCAATATGGTCGTAACCGATGGTTGCGGAGCAAATGAGCTTTACCTTGCTTCCCTCCAGAATTTCCTCACCGAAGTGCGTAATCGTACGCACAATAAGCGCATCTTTCTCTTTTATGGCTTCTTTGCTGAACTGGTTTCCGGGCAAGTATTCCACATCGCCGAACTGTTTGGCGGTGCCTTTGAGGTAGGGGATATGTGCGTCTGCAAGGATTTTCATTGATCTTTAATTTGATATTGGTTTTACCGTATATCTAACAATCCAAAGTGAAGTGAGTTTTATAGTAAGGTAATAAGGCCGCTTTCAGTCGGATATTCAGGTTGAATGAAGTAAGATAAGGTTTACATAATTAAAAAACCTTATTTACCACAAAAGAACCTTTGTAGCCATGAGTCGTAAACAGAAAGTGACCTTATTTATTTATCAAAAAAATCAATACATATCAGGCAGAAAATCGGTTATTGACCTTCACTTTTTTGTCCGCGCATGTATTCATCCATTGCTTTCGCCGCTTTTCTTCCATCGCCCATAGCGAGGATTACGGTAGCGCCGCCGCGCACAATGTCGCCTCCGGCGAAAATGGTTTCATCGGCGGTTTGCATCGTGTCCTGGTTTACCACAATGGTGCCCCATTTTGTAACTTCCAGTCCCGAAAAAGACGAAGGAATTAATGGGTTGGGAGAGACCCCCACGCTCACGATCACTTCATCAACATCCACCCACACGGTATCGCCTTCAATGGCTACCGGGCGGCGACGCTCAGATGCATCGGGTTCGCCCAGCTCCATCCGCTGCAAAAGCATCCGCTGCACGCGGCCTTTTTCGTCACCTTCGTAACGGAGTGGATTGTGGAGGGTGAGAAATTCGATGCCTTCTTCTTTAGCATGTTTTATTTCTTCGATACGTGCCGGCATTTCCTCTTCGGAGCGGCGATAGACGATCATCGCCTTTTCGGCGCCGAGACGACGTGCGGTTCGCACACCGTCCATAGCGGTATTTCCACCGCCGATCACGGCAACCTTCTTGCCGATATGTACGGGAGTGTCGCTGTCGGGATCGGCAGCCTGCATCAGGTTTACGCGCGTAAGGTATTCGTTGCACGACATTACGCCGATCAGGTTTTCACCCGGAATATTCATGAAATTAGGCAGTCCGGCGCCGCTTCCCACGAAAATACCTTTAAAGCCGTCGGCTTTCAGGTTTTCCTGCGAAATGGTTTTTCCGATAATGCAGTTTGTTTCAAACTTTACGCCCATTTTCTTAAGCCCGTTTATTTCCACGTCCACAATTTCGTTGGGCAGGCGAAATTCCGGAATTCCGTAACGCAATACGCCGCCTAAATCGTGCAATGCTTCAAAAACCGTTACGTCGTATCCCATTTTTGCCGCATCGCCGGCAAAAGCCAGTCCGGCAGGGCCGGAACCCACTACGGCGATCTTTATGTTGTTCGCGGGTGCAATATCAGGGATGGAAATGTTGCCGCTTTCGCGTTCGAAATCGGCGGCAAATCGCTCCAGATGACCGATGGCAACAGCAGGTTTATTTAATTTTAATGTATAAAAACATTGGCTTTCGCACTGTTTCTCCTGAGGACAAACTCTTCCGCAAACGGCAGGCAGGGCGCTGGTTTCCTTCAATGCTTTGGCCGCTTCGAGGAATTCGCTCCGCTCGATATTTTTGATAAATTTCGGGATATTGATTTCCACAGGACAGCCTGTGATGCAGGTGGGATCAACGCAATCCAAACAGCGGTGTGATTCGTTCAACGCTTGTTCAACGCTAAGTCCTTTATTTACTTCATCATAAGTGTGACTGCGTATTTCCGGATCAACCTCAGGCATTTTAACCCGCGGAATATCGGTACGCTCTTTGTTGCGCATGGTTTTGCGCAACGCTTCGCGCCATTCTTGTGCACGTTCTGTTTTTAAATATTCTTGTGTAGGCATTTATCTTTGTTCTTTGTTCTTTATTCCTTGTTCTCCCGCAAGTGGGATTTTCGCTACGCTACAATTTGTTCTTTATTCTTTATTCTATGTTCTATGTTCTATGTTCTATGTTCGATGCTCATTAACTATACGCCCTTAATCGCATCAGCATTTCGTCGAAATCCACCTGATGAGCATCAAATTCGGGGCCGTCAACGCATACAAACTTGGTTTTTCCGCCTACGGTAACGCGGCAGGCGCCGCACATGCCCGTTCCGTCAACCATAATGGTGTTGAGCGAGGCGAGGGTCGGGACATCATATTTTTTTGTCAGTTCCGATACGAATTTCATCATAATAGCCGGGCCTATGGTCACACATAAATCCACTTTTTCGCGTTGTATAACCTCTTCGATGCCTTGTGTGATCAATCCTTTTTTTCCATACGAACCGTCATCGGTCATAATGATCACTTCGTCCGAAAGTTTCCGGATTTCATCTTCCAGAATCACCAAGTCTTTTGTACGCGCGGCAATGATGCTTATCACACGGTTTCCGGCTTTTTTCATAGCTTCGATTATCGGAAAAATGGGTGCAACGCCCACACCGCCTCCGGCACAAATCACGGTGCCGAATTTTTCGATATGCGTGGCTTTTCCCAACGGGCCGACCATGTCGGTTACGTAATCGCCAACTTCCAGTTGACACACCTTTTGAGACGATTTTCCCACGTTTTGTATCACAAGGGTTATTGTTCCTTTCTCCGGATTGGAAGATGCAATGGTGTAAGGGATTCTTTCGCCTTTTTTACCCACGCGGACAATTACAAAGTGTCCCGCACGGCGGCTCTTGGCAATAAGCGGAGCCTCAATTTCAAATTTTACTACTTTTTCCGATAAGTTCTCTTTGGATACGATTTTATTCATTTTTATAAAATTACAGATTAACCATGAATTTGGAATACAAAAATACAGTTTTCAACATGATTATAAAATAAAAAATCAGTTTTCTTTGCAACCGATTCTATTCGTTTTTCTTAAATTGCGGATTGGAATACATCTGAAATACAAAAGTACGGTTTTCTGAATAACTAAAAAAGTAAACGGGAAATTTTCGCTGCAATTTTTAACGTTCAAATTTCACATCGGAACGATAATCCGGTTTTTGCGGCATGGTAGCTACTTTCCAGCCTGTGCGATAAATCCATTCCGTCATTTTGTAAAGTTTCTCCAGATTGATGTGATCCACATCGTCTATGGGCGTGTGATACCAGGAGGTGAGCAGGCTGGTGTAAAATAACACGGGAATCCCTATGCGGGCGTAAGGAGCATGGTCGGAACGGAAAAAGAAGTATTCGGGGTGGTCGGGATGATCACAGTCTTTGTTTATCTTGAAATCAGGGCCTTCCTTGTTGGCTTGCAAAGCCGCGTTCACCAATTCGTCGGATGTTTTATGCGGCCCGAAAGCGCCAAGCAATCCGGCGGAATCCACATCGTTTCCG
>JAQVEB010000098.1 GCA_028698105.1 Petrimonas sp.
CGCACGTTTATTGATTCGCGTACCGCGCTCTTTGCCAGCATCATAACCATATTGCTTAGTGCGTTAATGGTGCCCAACCCGTTCGATTTCATGATCATCCAGATTACGGTGGCTATGATCTCGATTTTCATGCTGAAGGAATTGTCGGAACGCTCACAGCTTATCCGCAGTTCGTTTTTCATTCTCATGACGTATATTTTGGTGTATATCGGGTTGATGCTGTACTCGCAGGGAAGCATAAAACAGATTAACTGGCTGGTGCTGATCTATTTCCTGATCAACTTTATCTTTATCATGTTCTCTTACCTGTTGGTTTACGTTTTCGAAAAATCTTTCGGATTTATCTCGGGCGTGAGCATGGTGGAACTGGCCAACATCAATAAACCGTTATTGAAAGAGCTGTCAGAAAAAGCTCCGGGAACTTTTCAGCACTCCATGCAGGTGTCGAACCTGGCTACGGCTGCTGCTATAAAAATCGGGGCCAACGCGTCGCTCATACGAACAGGAGCGCTGTATCACGATATAGGTAAAATGCTCAATCCCGCTTTTTTTACCGAAAATCAAACGCCGGGAATGAATCCGCACGCCGGATTGCCTTTTGAAGAAAGCGCTCGTATCATCATCAGCCACGTGAAAGACGGGGTGAAAATTGCCAGACAAAACGGGTTGCCGCAACAGATCATTGATTTTATCGAAACGCATCACGGGACAAGTACGCCCAAATATTTCTATAATTCATGGAAAAATGCCAATCCCGGGAAAGAAATTAACGAAGAAACGTTCCGGTACCCGGGGCCAAATCCATTTTCGAAAGAAACAGCCATTATGATGATGGCCGATACCGTGGAAGCCGCATCGCGCAGCTTGCAGGAATATTCGGAAGAGACCCTGCGAGTCCTGGTCAACAAACTAATTGATAGTCAACTCGAAGAGGGATACTTCAAAAAAGCTCCGATCACCTTTAAGGAAATCGATACCATAAAAGACGTTTTCTCCGATAAATTGAAAATTATTTACCACTCCCGCATTGCGTATCCCGAACTGAAATCGCCGCAGGTGGTTCCTAAGGTAAACGAAATATAAATCATAAAAAAACGGTTGAACTATCAACCGTTTTTTTATGAGAGGTTTCTGATGGCTATTTCAGTAACTCCGTGAGTTTCTGTTCAATGATTTTCACATCGGCTGTCCGTTCAACGATAACACCCTCAGGGTTAATCAAAAAGCTCATCGGAATCCATTTTATGGCATACAGGGCGGTTACGGGATTTTCCCAACCTCCGGTTGTAACAACATGATTCCAGGTGAGGCCATCCTTCTCGATTGCCTGTCTCCATTTGTCTTTGTCCTCATCCAACGATACGCCTAAGATGGTAAAGTTTTTATCTTTGAATTTATCGTAAATCTTTACGAGTTCGGGATTTGTTTTCCGGCAGTCCGGACACCATGAAGCCCAAAAATCCATCAACACATACTTTCCCTTTAGCGAGCCAAGGCTCAACGAATTGCCGTCGGGCGTTTCCAGCGTGAAATCGGGCGCAGGCTGTCCGGGTTGAATTTTTGATAACGCAGTGATCTCTTCATCGAGTTGGGCGGTATAGGGGTGATTTTTTAACGAATCCGATACGGCCGATCGCAATTCTTTCAGTTGGTTGTAGTCGAATTTATAGGTTTCCCGATTCAGAAAATAAAGCCCGAGCGGCGAGGAGGGATTGCTTTTCAGCAAACTATCCGTCTTCAATGTTCCTGCGGCAGCCCGAGGCAACAGATCGTTGAAAAGTTGCGCATCGGCTGCGCCGGAAAGGCTTTCAATCTCCCAATCGGGCGTGATGCCAACATTAAGCGGAGCATTTTCGACATACACCTGAACGCGTTTCGATTTTTGCTCCGGTGAAAGAACGTAAACCATTGGTTGAGCCACCGAGCCTTTGAAAACCACTTATTACCGGCAATTTGAGCGGAATCCAACGCGATGTATTCCCTGCCTTTAAGCTCTTTCAGGTAAACCCATCCTTTTGTATCGGCCGGCACCGTTACGTTGATCGTATAGCCTTCGGCTTGTTTTTGCTGTTTGCAGGACAACACGATAGCTGCAAACAAGAATAAAGCGATGTATTTTTTCATTGTAAAAATTATATTTTTCTTTTTTTAGGATTTTGGCGGTTTGAGAAAAAAGAAAGTACATGAATCTGATTTCCTTTTACCCTATAATACAATGTATTATATTTTAATATTACCGCTTTATGGACATGCTGTTTCTCGGATTTTGGGAAAATCGTCGGATTGAGAGATATTAATTCAGTTGTATTTTCAATTTTTTGGGCAAGTTTTCTGATTTCCTTTTCAGAAAATCGTTCACGGAGATAACGTATTGTTTGTTCTAATTCACGTAAAGCATGATTAGTCCAAAGTACTTTATAACCACTTTTCATAAAGCTTTCGAGCTTCCGCGTGAGATACTAACCGATCGTTATCGGCATCGGCAATTCCTTCTTCGATTGAGGTGCGTTCATCCTCGGAAATGGAATCCCACCAGTCCTTCGCTTCTTCGTTTCTGATTTGTATCAATTTTTTTATAATTGACGTGTCTTCAACCGTAGAGAGCCACTGAATCAATTGAATTTTCTCGTCTAACATTTTAATATCGAGTGCCATTATTTTCAATTTTAGAGATGATTTTATTCCAAAGATACGCTATTTTCTCAGAATACAAAAAAACGAAGGTGAACTTTTACGTCCACCTTTTTACGCTTATCGAAGCCTTAGGCATCGTCTCCTATTATTACTCCCACTCAATGGTTGCCGGCGGTTTTGATGAAATATCGTACACCACACGGTTCACACCTTTTACTTTATTGATAATCTCGTTAGACACTTTCGCCAGAAACTCATACGGCAGATGCGCCCAATCGGCGGTCATGGCATCGGTGGAAGTCACTGCGCGAAGCGCAACGGCATTTTCGTACGTGCGCTCGTCGCCCATCACGCCTACCGATTGCACGGGAAGCAGGACTACAAACGCCTGCCATACTTTGTCGTACAAACCCGATGTGCGAAGATTGGAGATAAAAATATCGTCGGCGTCCTGTGCAATGCGGACTTTCTCGGGCGTGATATCGCCCAGAATGCGCACGCCCAGTCCCGGGCCAGGGAAAGGATGACGATGGATGAGGTGAGGCTGCATCCCCAATTCCAAGCCAATCTTGCGTACTTCGTCCTTAAACAGCAAACGCAAGGGTTCGCAGAGTTTCAGATTCATTTTTTCGGGAAGTCCGCCCACGTTGTGGTGGCTTTTAATCACGGTTCCCGTGATGGATAGCGATTCGATGATATCGGGATAGATTGTTCCCTGCGCCAGCCATTGAATATCTTTCAGTTTGTGTGCCTCCTCGTCGAACACATCAATAAAACCTTTTCCAATGATCTTGCGTTTGCGCTCAGGGTCGGTCACCCCCGCAAGTTCTTTGTAGAATCGCTCCTTCGCATCAATGCCGATCACGTTCAGTCCAAGATGTTCGTAATTTTTGAGCACGGTTTCGAATTCGTTTTTGCGCAGCAAACCGTGATCCACGAAAATACACGTGAGGTTTTTGCCGATGGCTTTGTTGAGTAGTACTGCCACCACCGACGAATCCACGCCACCCGAAAGCGCAAGGATCACTTTATCGTTACCCAGCGTCTGTTTCAGATCGGCGACCGTGGCTTCGATGAATGATGCCGGCGTCCAGTCTTTGCGCACGCCGCAAATGGTGAGGAAATTATCGAGAATTTTCGTTCCCTGTTCCGTATGGAAAACTTCGGGGTGAAACTGCACGCCCCAGGTGGGTTCGCCATCCACTTTGTAAGCTGCGATTTCCACATCTTCGGTGGAAGCGATAACACGAAAAACATCGGGAATACGCACAATGGTATCGCCATGTGACATCCATACCTGCGAACCTTGCGAAACGCTTCCAAGCAGCGCGTCGGAAGTATCTTTCACCTTCAGGTGCGCGCGGCCGTATTCGCGCGAAGCGCTTTTGCCTACTTCGCCGCCCGATGATTGAGCCATCAACTGCGCACCATAGCAAATGCCGAGCACAGGATAGTGCGCGCGAATTTTGCTCAAATCCGTTTTGAAAGCATCAGCATCGTTCACAGAGAACGGGCTGCCGGAAAGGATTACACCTTTCACCGATTCGTCCCCGAAGGGGAATTTATTGTAAGGGACAATTTCGCAGTACGTGTTCAACTCTCTCACGCGACGGCCGATTAGTTGCGTGGTTTGCGAACCGAAATCGAGGATGATTATTTTTTCGTGCATATTTTTTTGATTGGTAGAGACGCAATGCATTGCGCCTGTACAGAAATTAGAATTTGTGGTGCAAAGATACGAAAAGTATAAAAATATACGAAAGCTATACCTCATAAGCTTCTCGATATTCCTGTCAAACAAATCTTGATGTTTATTTACTGAATAAAGATATTTTTTTATTGTTTTTCGATAAATATTTGTTGTTTTATAAAATTATTGTATTACATTTGTGGCATGGAACAATTTAATAATATCTATAAAATGAAAACAAAAAATGTTAGTTTAGCTTTCCTCGCATTACTGACGGGATTAATTTATTTATTGAGTTTCATTATAACTATCATGAATAGTGAAGATTATTTTAATCAGCTTTTTGATGGATTAAATGAAAATATTGATGTACTTGACGTAAAAACAGGCGATTTTTATAGGGAAAAAGAAACTATAAAGCTCTATCTAAGGCACAAAGAAGGCTCAAACTCATTTCCCGATACAATAACAAACCTAAAAACGGACGTACGAATGAGAGCAGACTACAATCTCATCACTGTAAGATATAACAATATTGAAGATGTTAAAGAAAATATTGTAACCTCAATCATCTCCTTTATTATTTCGATCTTTTTTCTATATGCTTTTATTGCCATACCCATTGTTTTTTACAAACTTATTCTATCCGTATATCGAAATGATATTTTCAACAATAGAAACGTAAAAAGGCTTAATAGAATGGGGATATTATATTTAACTGCCTATTTCTCCATGATTTTATTATACTATCTGCAGTTCATTCGAATTAAACGGCTTATTGAGTTAAAAGATTATGATATAACCTTAATGCCTATTATCGATTCTACTTCAGGTATGTTATTGCTGGGAGTAATTTTATTCATAATGGGCAATGTAATGAGTAGAGCTATAAAACTTAAAGAAGAACAAGATTTAACCATCTAACTCAAAACTAATTAAAATGCCAATAATAATAAATTTAGACGTAGAAATGGCAAAGAAGAAAATTTCTTTGAACGAGTTGTCCGAAAAAGTAGGAATAACGCCGGCCAACCTTTCTATTCTGAAAACGGGAAAAGCCAAAGCCATCCGTTTCAGCACGCTGGAAGCGATATGCAAGGAGTTGGACTGTCAGCCGGGAGATATAATGGAATGGCGGGAAGAAGAAAAATGACTTGGAGATGGGGAAAAGGAGAAAGGGCTAACACAATGTCCTTATCTACCCTTAAAGATTTTGAACTTTAAACATCAAACATCAAACTTTATAAATATGAAACACTTAGAACGCGGCCTTTTCGGCCAAAACAGTTTTTGGCGATACCTCGGCGTAACGCTTTTTCTCTTTATTGTTTCTCTGGTTGGAGCCATCCCGTTGGCCGGCGTATTGATCTACAAAATGATCTCAACAGGCGTTTATCCCGATACGAGCAACGTGAACGCACTTGATTTCTCCATTTACGGAATTTCAAAAAATACAGGCTTAGCCCTTATGTTATTGATGTATGTGGCTATGTTTTTCGTTTTCAAATGGATCGTGAAACCCATTCACGGACGAACGCTGAACGAAACCGTAAACGGACGAAACTTTATCCGCAAAAACCGGATATGGACAGGAATGCTGGTTTGGGGAGCGTGTTTGGCGGTTTCTTTCATTGTTGGTCTTGTGTCTTCTCACCAAGATTACAAATTGCAATTCAACCTTGCGAAATTCATTCCCTTACTTCTCATTGTCATTCTCATTTTGCCGTTCCAAACTTCGTTCGAAGAAATATTTTTCAGAGGTTACCTCTCGCAGGGCGTAGCCAAATGGACGAAAAACCGATGGTGGGTGCTGGTAATTATCTCGCTGATATTCGGGCTTATGCACGCTGCTAATCCCGAAGTGAAGGAATTCGGATTTTGGGCTGCTATGCCGCAATACATCCTCATGGGATTTTTGTTGGGTTTCGTGTCCATTCTCGACGACGGTATCGAAATTGCACTCGGCATGCACTTCATCAACAACGCCTTCGGATCGTTGCTCACCACGCACAGCGCATCGGCGCTTCAAACCGATGCCATATATGAAATAAAAAATATTGATGCCACAACCGATCTTCTCTCGTTGATCGTTATGATCGGGATTACCATCGCGATACTGCAACGAATATACAAATGGGATTTTCGCGTTATGAACAGAAGAATTGAGCCGGAATTGCCGCCTGTTCCCCAATACATTCCTCCTGCTATACCCAATGAAGGAACATTGCAAAATCCTTAAAATAACTTTATAAACAAGTATATTAACGAAAAAAGGGAACGATTTTTAAACAATATTACTATCTTTGAGAATTGGAATTTTTTGGCAATGAAATTACGCTTTTTGTTTTATATTCTAACTTTAATTTCTACTTGGATTACCATTCAGGGACAAACTATCGCTGATGCCAAACAATTATTTTCCGAAGGAAAGTTTGCCGAGGCCCTTCCTGTGTTAAAATCCGAATATGCGCTCAATCCCGAATCCGCTGAATTGAACGAGTTGTTGGGGATTTCCGCCTACAAAACCGGAAATATTGCCCTGGCGGAAAAATGCCTCGCCTTTGCTTCGCAAAAAAGACAAGCCGAAGCTTCGTTATACTTGGGCGAATTGTATGCACGCATGTACCGGTTTTCAGATGCCGAGAAGGAGTTTGCCAAATACGAGCGCGCGAAAAGACGCGATAAAAACGCGTTATCGGTGTTGGAAGAAAAAAGAAGGTATGCCGATCAATTAAAGAAACTTATTCGTCGAACCGAAAACATTCAGATCATTGACAGTCTGGTCGTTCCAAAACCCGATTTTTTGCAAGCCTATCATTTGAGCGCTTCAGCCGGATCGTTGATGCCGGTAAACGATTTTTTCAAAAATTTATCTGCCGGTTCGCTGCCCCTGTTTCTGAACGAACGCAAGGACAAAGTGTACTTTCCGCAGAGAGATTCCCTGAAAGGTTGGGATATTTACTCTATGGAAAAGCTGTTGGATAACTTCGGTAACCAGAAGTTACTTCCCGACAACATCAACGACAAAGGCGACCAGGCCTATCCGTTTGTAATGGCCGACGGACTCACGACCTATTTTGCTTCCTCGGGACATAACTCCATGGGCGGATACGATCTGTACATCACGCGATATAATTTAGCATCGGATTCTTACCTGAATCCCAACCAGTTGAACATGCCGTTCAATTCGCCGTTCAACGATTACATGCTGGCCGTTGACGAAGAAAAGGGCGTGGGCTGGTTTGCCACCGACCGGTTTCAACCCGTTGATTCGGTTTGCGTTTACACGTTTATCCCTAATCCGCGGGTAACATTGGTGGATAGCGCCGATGAGAATTACATGACGGGGAGAGCACGAATCGCTTCGCTTCGCGATACATGGCAACCGGGTGTGGATTACACGGCATTGATCGCAACCGCAAAACAAAACACCGTGCCAACGATTGCTGACGCAAAACAAGGCGATTTCGCCTTTGTGATTGACGACGCCCGAACCTATCACCGGCTGGGGGATTTCAGGAATCCGTCAGCACGCGAACTCTATGCCAAGGTCATCAACCTGCAAAAAGAGCTCAACCGGAATCAGGAGGAGCTCGCAGCACGCCGCGAACAATACCGGCAAAGTGGTGCCGATGCCCGAAGCAATCTTTCCGCTTCCATTTTATCGCTGGAAAGAGCCGTGGAAGCGCTTTACAGAGAAATTCAACAACTTACGGTTCAGAGCCGTAACCAAGAGATAAGAAACACGTTTAATTAACCCTTCATACAAAAAATATGAGTTTCGACCTTATTATCGTCTCCGTTGTTATTTTGCTGGGAATTATTTTCCTGCTGTTGGAGATTTTTTTGTTGCCGGGCGTAGGTATCGCCGGTATCGCGGGACTGTTGTTTGTGCTTGGCGGCATTGTGTATGCCTATTTATACATCGGCCCGACGGCGGGGAACATTTTGCTCGTGGCGACCGCACTGCTTATTGGAGGCGGTTTTGTGGCGTTGCTCAAGTCGAAATCGCTCGAAAAAATAGGGCTGAAAGCCGAGATAAAAGATTCCGTGGATAACAGCGATCTGCAAAAAATCGCCGTGGGAGACACCGGCAGCGCCGTTTCGCGATTAAACCCGATGGGAAAAGTAATGGTAAACGGCATTATGTTTGAAGCGAAATCGCTTGATGGCGAGATGATTGACGAAGACTCCGAAATTGAGGTCGTAAAGATCAACACATCCAATATTATTGTAAAATCGAAAGAAACAATCATTTAAATATAAACTTAAAAATTTTAATTTATGGAATTCAGTTTAATTATCATTATTGCGATAATCGTAATTTTCGTACTAATTTTCTTCCATTACGTACCTTTTTTCTTGTGGATCAACGCATTATCGGCAGGAGTCCGCATTTCGCTGGTTCAGCTGTTCCTGATGCGCCTGCGCCGCGTTCCGCCGCACACCATCGTTTACGCGATGATCGAAGCCCACAAGGCTGGGTTGAAAAACGTAACGCGGGATAACCTCGAAGCGCATTACCTGGCCGGAGGACACGTGGAAAAAGTGGTTCACGCACTCGTTTCGGCCTCCAAAGCCAATATTGATTTGCCGTTTCAAATGGCAACGGCCATTGACCTTGCCGGACGCGATGTGTTGGAAGCCGTGCAAATGTCAGTAAACCCGAAAGTAATTGACACACCGCCTGTTACGGCCGTGGCTATTGACGGTATTCAGTTGATCGCCAAAGCGCGTGTAACGGTTCGCGCCAACATCAAGCAGTTGGTCGGCGGAGCCGGCGAAGAAACCGTGCTGGCACGTGTAGGCGAAGGTATTGTATCGTCCATCGGTTCCGCAGCGTCTCATAAATCGGTATTGGAAAACCCCGATTCAATCTCGAAGCTCGTGCTGAAAAAAGGGTTGGATGCAGGAACCGCCTTTGAGATCCTTTCCATTGATATTGCCGATATTGACATAGGTAAAAATATCGGAGCCGTGCTGCAAATGGATCAGGCGCAAGCCGACAAAAACATCGCGCAGGCCCGCGCCGAAGAGCGTCGCGCCATGGCCATCGCCCTGGAACAGGAAATGAAAGCCAAAGCGCAGGAAGCCCGCGCAAAAGTTATTGAAGCCGAAGTACAAATCCCGATGGCCATGGCCGAAGCTTTCCGCAGCGGAAACATGGGAATTATGGATTATTACCGGTTTCAAAACATAAAAGCCGACACCGATATGCGCGATGCTATTGCCAAACCACAAGGTGGAGAAAAAAAAGATAAATAATCCGTAGAGGTGTATCAAAAGAACGACTTACGTTTCAATTTGTTATGTTGAACGAAGTGAAACATCTATTTTGCAAATAAAGATTAGATTCTTCACTCCGAAATGCTCCGTTAAGAATGTCAATTTGATAGCAGGTTTTACTTTTGATACACCCTTACAATTTCCAAAAAATTAACTATTATGAGAATTATCCCCGAATCTGAATTTATCATCAATCCCGATGGGAGCGCTTTTCATCTGCACATTAAACCCGATCAGTTATCGGACAAAATTGTGATGATGGGCGATCCCGCCCGGGGGACCATGACCGCCTCGTTTTTCGACAGCATTGAGTGCGACGTGCAAAGCCGCGAATTTCACACCGTTACGGGAACTTACAAAGGAAAAAGAATTACGGCACTCTCTCACGGTATCGGAACC
>JAQVEB010000099.1 GCA_028698105.1 Petrimonas sp.
CATCGAGTCTATGTCGGGAGGAGGAAGTGCCTATTAAAAAAAGGCATACGAAAAAAATTATCATCGCTGCAGTTGTGCTTTTACTTTCTGCGGGGACGATAATTTTTTATGTGTTCGACCCGCAAACGCAGCCCTTTTTCCCGAAATGCCCTTTTCTCGCCGCCACGGCGTATAAATGTCCCGGATGCGGTTCGCAACGCGCCATTCACGCATTGTTGCATTTACAGGTAAGCGAAGCTTTCCGGCAGAATGCCTTTATGATACTGTTGATCCCGTATGCGCTTTTTGGGATTTATCTGGCGTTTTTCGGCGGTAAAAAACGTTTTCCGAAAGCCGAAAGGCTGTTTTTCGGTAAATGGGCGGCTGTTGCCTGGGGCGTGTTTATTTTGGTTTTTTGGGTGGGGAGGAATATATGGTAAGATTACCGATTTTCAGCAGAAGAATTGAATTTGACAAGTTTCTCCCAATCTATTTCACCGCTGTCTTTGCAAAACTCAATCGTAAATTCTTTGGTGAATTTGTTCAGCATCTGGGCATAAGATGCCATGAACACATCGTTCTTTTCTTTCGCTTTATATCCGAGTGGCTCAATTATTTCGGTATAAAGCCAAGAATTACCTGAAATAAACTCCCAGAAATGTTGGCCGCACAGTTTCAAATAATCCCCTTTGTCGGGATTGTTATCTTTTCCATAACAGCAACCGTTAACGGCAACAATGTTTAATTGCGAATTACTGGTTCTTAATGTGCGTTTTGCCGTTTTAAAATCAGCGATCAGTTTTTTAATTTGAGAACTGTTCCCCCAATTTGGCCCGGATTTGATGGTTACAATGTATCTTTTATCACCTTTATCGAATTCCAAATCCACTCCCTGAATCCCCGATTTCCACCCATTGAAAACTTTCTGATTGATGAAAATGGCCAATCCTTCCAGCCAATCACCGAAAATTCCTTCTTCGCTTGATGAAATATGAGCATCAACAATACTCCGGATAATTTCGTCGGCAGTAAGCACGTTTTTTGCTTTATACAAATATGGATTTTTTCGTTTCAGCACCTTCGATAATTTTAATGAATCGAGGCTCTGAATGCGCTTTTCGTGGAAAACTCCAATATTATTCTCTACGTATTCCGATACGTCGGTAAGATTGAGCGGTTTCATATTTTTCTTCCGGTTCTAAAAGGTATAATTCTATGGGCTCTAACTGGTTTCTAACTAAATTGTAGTATTCGGGGACGTTGTCAATGCCGATTGAATTTCTTCTCATGCGGCTGGCCACTTTAAGTGTTGTTCCCGAACCCATAAACGGGTCAAGCACAACATCTTCTTCTTTGGTGAAGAGTTTGATGAACCATTCGGGCAGTTCTTCGGGAAAAGCTGCGCTATGATTTTTATTGTTGCATTCGGTTGCTAAGTGCAGTACATTGGTGGGATATGCCATATCGCGGTCAAGCCAATTCGAAATGTTTTTTCCAAACCCGCTTCCAACCTTTGAGTTGTCTCTTATTTTATCGGTATCCGAAAGTTTTTTTAATCGGCTTTTAGCCCAATCGCCCATTGGTACCATCACCTCTTCCTGATACATGTTGAATTTTTTGTCTTTGTTGAATTGGAGCAACCGCTCCCAGGAATCACGAAATCTGTTGGGCCATTTTCCGGGATATGAATTTTTTTTGTGCCAAATAAATTCTTCCGTCCACAGCCAGCCTTGTTTGCGCATTGCAAGAATGAGTTCCATTACATACGTGCTGCGCTCACCATTGACAACTTTTTCTTTTATATTCAGAATAAATGTTCCCGATGGTTTCAAAACCCTGAGTAATTGAGCCGAAATCGGTAAGAACCAATCAACATAGTTGTGCGGATGAATTCCACCATAGGTATTCTTTCGTTGATCGGCATAAGGCGGCGATGTAACGATCAGATCCACGGAATTATCGGCAAGGAGTTTCAATTTTTCCTTGCTATCGCCTAAATATATGTCTGCAAAAATTTCCACTGGTTCCACAAATATACGAAATATTCCTTGAAAATTTACGTCAATTTCTCCGTGAGAAACTTTCCTGTGTAAGAGTTTTCGCATTTCACGATCTCTTCCGGCGTGCCTTCGCACACGATGTAGCCGCCGGCTTTACCGCCTTCGGGGCCGATGTCAATAATATGGTCGGCACATTTAATGACTTCCATGTTGTGCTCGATGATCACTACGGTGTGCCCGCGTTCGATAAGTGCGTTAAACGCTTTGAGCAGGGTTTTTATATCGTGAAAATGCAATCCCGTAGTGGGTTCATCGAAGATGAAAATGGTGGGTTCCGATTTTTCTTCACCGAGGTAGTATGCTAATTTCACGCGCTGGTTTTCGCCTCCCGATAATGTGGAGGAAGACTGTCCAAGCTTAATATACCCCAATCCCACATCCTGAAGCGGTTTCATCTTTTTCACGATTTTCTTTTCGGTAGCGCCTTTCTGCGCGCCGAAAAAATCGAGGGCTTCGTTTACCGTCATTTCCAATACATCGTAGATGTTTGCCCCCTTGTATTCCACTTCCAGCACTTCATCCGAAAACCGTTTGCCGTGGCACGATTCGCACTCCAGTTGGATATCGGCCATAAACTGCATTTCCACCGTAATGGTGCCGTCGCCTTTGCATTCCTCGCAACGGCCGCCATCCACATTAAACGAAAAATAGGCGGGCGAAAAATTCATTTGCTTCGCAAGCGGCTGCGCCGCAAAGAGTTTTCGGATTTCATCGTACGCCTTAATGTAGGTTACCGGATTGGAGCGGGACGATTTACCGATAGGGTTCTGATCCACATATTCCACATTCTTGACGAGTTTCAGATCGCCTCCAATGCCGTTAAATTCCGCATTTTCCAATGCTCCGCCTTTGTAATGGTGTTGCAGGGCGTTGTAAAACACATCGTTCACCAACGACGATTTACCGCTTCCGCTCACGCCGGTTACAACCGTCATGATATTGAGCGGAAACTTTACGGAAATATTTTTCAGGTTATTTTGCCGCGCGCCTTTCACCTCAATGTAATTGTTCCATTTGCGGCGGTTTTTCGGTACTTCAATCTTTTCCTCGCCGGTGAGGTATTTCACGGTGTAGCTATCGGTATTTTTCTCCAACTCCGAAACATTGCCCTGATACATCACTTCGCCGCCCAATCGTCCGGCTTTGGGGCCGATATCAATGATGTAATCCGCTGCGCGGATAATTTCTTCATCGTGCTCCACAACCACCACGGTGTTTCCCAACTGTTGCAGTTCCTGCAACACTTTAATGAGCAAATGCGTGTCGCGCGAATGCAACCCGATACTCGGTTCATCCAAAATGTACAGCGATCCCACCAGGGTGCTTCCCAGCGAAGATGCGAGGTTGATGCGCTGGCTCTCGCCACCCGAAAGGGTGTTGGACAAACGGTTTAGCGTGAGATAGCCGAGCCCCACGTCAATCAAAAACTGCAAGCGGTTATGGATTTCAGTGAGCAGGCGCTCGGCAATGGCGGCATCGGTTTCGTTGAGCGTGAGTTGATTAAAAAACTCTTTGAGTTCCGTTACCGGCACGAGTACCAGTTCGGCAACGGATTTTCCGCCTACTTTCACGTACAGGGCTTCGGGTTTCAGGCGCGCACCCTTGCACACGGGACACGTTGTTTTTCCGCGATAGCGTGCCAGCATTACCCTGTATTGAATCTTGTACAGGTTATCTTCCAACATACGGAAAAAATCGTTGATGCCATAGATGCCCAGGTTGTGGCGCCCGTTCCAAAGAATGTCTTTCTCCGTATCGTTGAGGTCGTAGTATGCCCGGTGGATGGGAAAATCGGCTTTGTAAGCGTTGTTTACGAATTCCCGTCGCCATTCGCTCATTTTTTCGCCTTTCCAGCATTGTACGCACTCTTCCTGTACCGTTAAACTTTTATCGGGGATCACAAGGTTTTCGTCAATTCCCATCACTTTTCCGAAACCCTCGCACCTGGGACAAGCCCCAACAAGGCTGTTGAAGTTGAACATCAGATCGGAGGGCTCTTCAAACGTGATCCCGTCGGCTTTAAACCAGTTGGAAAACGTGAAAGATTCTGTGCCGCCTTCGCCCCAAAAACGCACGACGCACTCGCCGTTTCCTTCCAGAAAAGCCGTTTCCGCCGAATCGGAAAGACGGTTTATCGCAGACTTATCGGAAGAAGCAGAGAGCCTGTCAATAACCAGCAGTGTTTCCTCGTGCGCCGGCAGCTTTTTTTGTTCCAAAAACTCATCAATGCGGTAAAACTGGTCGCCGACTTCCACCCGTGTAAATCCTTCTTTCAGCAATATTTCCAGTTGTTCGCGAAAATTTCGTCCGTTTCGGAGCTGAATGGACGA
Source organism: Petrimonas sp. (assembly GCA_028698105.1). Lineage (GTDB taxonomy): Bacteria > Bacteroidota > Bacteroidia > Bacteroidales > Dysgonomonadaceae > JAQVEB01. The sequence continues at coordinate 4,370 of JAQVEB010000099.1, forward strand.
AAGTACCGCCATGCGGGTTCCCTCGCGGTATTGCAGCATTTTGTCAACGATATCTTTCACGTAATGCCGTTTTACTTCCGTGCCGGAAACGGGCGAAATGGTTTTCCCGATGCGGGCGTAAAGCAGACGCAGGTATTCGTAAATTTCGGTTGAGGTGCCCACGGTGGAGCGCGGATTGCGCGTGGTGACTTTTTGCTCGATGGCGATGGCCGGCGGAATACCGCGGATGTAATCGCATTCCGGTTTGTTCATGCGGCCGAGGAACTGGCGCGCATAGGCCGAAAGGCTTTCCACATAACGGCGTTGCCCTTCGGCATACAGCGTATCGAAAGCCAGCGAAGATTTTCCGGAGCCGGAGAGGCCGGTGATAACAGTAAATGTATTTCGGGGGATGCTTACGTCTATGTTCTTGAGGTTGTTGACGCGCGCACCTTTTATCTGAATCTGCTTTTTATTGCTCATAATGTGAATTAAAACTTACAAAGATAATGCATCCCGCAGCTTTATGAAAATTGAAAAAGAACGGATTTCGTTTTTTTTTCGTATTTTCGTATCCGAATATCAAAAAAACGTACGTCATGAGTGAGGCATTATCGCATCTCGCGGAAGAATTTACAATACCGTTTTCAAATCCTGCCCTTATCTTCGGCATCCTGCTGTTGATCGTTTTAACTGTACCGATAATCCTCCAAAAAATTAACGTTCCGAGCATTATCGGGCTCATTATAGCCGGGGTGGTCATCGGCCCGTTTGGGCTGAACCTGATACAGAACGACAATGTACTGGAGATGTTCTCGATGATCGGGTTGCTCTATATCATGTTCATCGTGGGGCTGGAGCTGGATTTAACCGAGTTTGCGGCGCATAAAAACCGCAGTCTGACGTTTGGCCTTTTTACTTTTCTCGTTCCTTTGCTCATCGGTTTTCCCATTGTACATTATTTTCTGGGATACGGTCTTAATGCGGCGTTTCTTACGGCAAGCATGTTTGCCACGCATACGTTGGTTACGTATCCCATCGTAAGCCGGATGGGCGTTTCACGCAATCAGGCGGTGGCGGTTTCCGTTGGCGGAACCATCATGACCGATACGGTGGTGCTGATCATTCTTGCCTTTATCGTAGCCAACAACAAAGGCGATTTGAGTTTTGCCTACCTGATCCGCATGCTTTTTTCGCTTACCATCTTCGGTCTGATTGTTTTCGGGTTTATTCCACGGGTTGCCAAATGGTTTTTCCGGCACATGCCCGAAGACAAGTACTCGTATTATATTTTTGTGCTGTTCGTTGTTTTCCTGAGCGCGTTTTTGGCCGAATTAGCCGGTGTTGAGCTTATCATCGGAGCTTTTGCGGCGGGTTTGGCGCTAAACAAACATATTCCGCACACCTCGGCGCTGATGAACCGGATCGAATTTATCGGCAATGCCTTGTTTATTCCCATTTTCTTGATCTCGGTGGGGATGCTGGTCAATGTGCAGGTTGTATTTCAGGACTTTAGGACGATAGTTATTGCCCTGTCGCTTACCGTGGCCGCCATTATCGGAAAATGGATCGCCGCTTTTTTCACGCAAAAAACGTTCAAATACTCCGTGGATCAACGGAATCTGATCTTCGGACTCACCACCGCGCATGCGGCCGCAACGCTGGCCATTATTTTGGTAGGTTATAAAGCCGGTATTCTGGATGAATATATTCTGAACGGAACCATTATTCTGATTTTAATATCGTGCATTGTGGCTTCGTTCTATACCCAGCGCGCTGCGAAAAATATTGCCATCTCACAAGAGAGCGAGCCCATAACATCTTCGTTTATGGGGAAATTCGGGCAGGAGAAAATAATGATCCCCGTGGCTGATCCATCGAATATCAAACGGTTTGTGGAGTTGGCTATTTTGATGAAAGACCCCAAATCCACCAATTCCATCGCTTTGCTGGGCGTGGTTGCCAACGACAAGGAAGCGGAACGGAACATCATCAGTTTTCGCAAGAAAATAAAGGAATCGGTGGACGAAGGCGTGGCAACCGATGTGAAAATACGCCCGATCACTACGATTGATTACAATATACCTGCAGGAATTGTGCGCACATCGCGCGAGTTGATGGCCGATATTGTGATTTTGGGTTGGCCCAGCAGAACCGGCTTGCTGGAAAAACTGGTAGGCGAGAAGGTTGATTTAATCGTTAAAAATCTGGATAAAAGTTTGTTTGTGTGTTCGCTCACGCAAAAAATGGTGTTAATGAAGCGCATCTTTCTGATCGTTCCGCCGTTGGCCGAAAAAGAGATCGGGTTTGAGCTTTGGTTAAATAAAGTAGTGAAAATTGCACAGGAATTAAGTATCCCGATCCAGTTTTTCGGTTTTCCTGAGACATACGATGCGGTGATGGGTAAAAAGAGAAGCGGCGTGCATTTTGATTTTATTCAATGCGCAAACTGGAACGTTCCGCTTTCCTGCAGCGAGTTTATAAGGAAAGAGGATTTAATTGTGTTTGTATCGGCACATCAGGGTTCCGTATCGTATAATTCCGTGCTCGATCATTTACCCACCAAGCTGGAGGATCGTTTTCCGGAAAACAACCGCATCGTTGTGTTTCCGAAAATACAACACGTGGAGTCTCTGTTGGGTGTGGACGATCATATATTTATTCCCTAGAAGTACAGAAAACCGGTTTTTCCGTCTTCCTCTTTTTTTGCATTTAGCAGAGTCCGGTTCTATGCGTTAAAAAATTTTTTCGTACATTCGCAAGTAAAAATAATTCAAAAAGTCGTGTATGGAGGGAATCCTTTCGAGATTATCGCATGAATTTGCCTTACCGTTTACCGATCCTGTATTGATCTTCGGCTTGTTGTTGCTGATCATTCTTGCGGTGCCGCTGGTGTCCGACCGGATGAACGTGCCCAGCATCGTGGGATTGATCATTGCCGGAATATTTCTTGGGCCTTACGGCATAGGGTTGATCGAGAACTCGGGCGCGATTGAAATGTTTTCAACCATCGGGTTGCTTTACATCATGTTTACCGTTGGTTTGGAGCTGGACATTCACGAATTTAAAGCGAATAAACGAAAAAGCCTCTTATTCGGTTTCTTTACGTTTTCCATACCGTTGGTATTGGGACTGATAACGTGTCAACTGATTTTAAAGATGGATTGGGTAGCCAGTTTACTGGTGTCCAGTATGTTTGCAACACACACGCTGGTTTCGTATCCGATCATCAGTAAACTGGGCGTCACTAAAAATCAGGCCGTAGCCGTGACCGTGGGCGGTACGGTGATCGCCGATACCGTTGCACTGGTCATCCTGGCAGTGATCATTCAGGGAAAGGAAGGGTCGCTCGATTTCGGTTTTTTTGCCCGGTTAATCATTTCTTTGTTGGTATTTTCGGTCATCGTTTTCGTTTTTATCCCTAAAATCGCACGAAAGTTCTTCGAAAAGGTAGGAAGCGAAAAGTATGCGCATTATATTTTTGTGCTGTTCGTTGTTTTTCTTGCCGGTCTGTTGGCCGAAATTGAAGGAGTGGAGCCAATTATCGGCGCGTTTTTAGCCGGTTTGGCATTAAATCCGCTCATCCCGCAAACATCGGCATTGATGAATCGTATCGAATTCATCGGCAACGCGCTGTTCATCCCGATATTCCTTATTTCCGTAGGAATGATGCTGGATATAGGCGTTACCCTTCACGGCACAACTACGCTTTACATTGCCGTGGTGATCACCATCGTGGCCGTTGTGGGGAAATGGGCGGCAGCTCATGTTTCGGGGTTTCTGTTCAAATATGGCGCGGCGCAACGGAACCTGATTTTCGGATTGAGTACCTCGCGCGCTGCGGCCACGCTGGCCATGGCATTGGTAGGCTACAGGGCGAACATATTGAGCGAACATTTGATGAACGCTACCATTCTGCTTATTCTGATAACCTGCATCATATCGTCTTTTGTTACCGAAAAATCGGCAAAACGCATTGCCATAAACGAAGAGATTGAACCGCTCACACCGTCGTCAATGGGCAGTTTTGCTCACGAAAAAATCCTTGTTCCGATCGCCAATCCTTCCAACATAGGGCATCACGTGCAGTTGGCGCTTTTGCTGAAAGACAAAAAATCGGTGAATCCGGTGTCGTTGTTGGGCGTTTTTCCGAACAACGATGAAGTGGAAAAGAATATCGTTAATTTTCACAAAAAACTCAAAGAGTTTGTGTCTTCGGCTATTGCGGCCGAAGTGGAGGTGGATGTGCTCACAACCATTGACCATAACGTGCCGAGCGGGATCGTGCGCATGGCGCGTGAGACGATGTCGGACATCGTGATTCTCGGATGGCCGGGTAGAGTGGGGATGCTGGAGAAACTACTGGGCGACAAAGTGGATCTCATCATTAAAAATATGGATAAAAATCTGGCCATTTGCCATATCGAGAATACGCTCATCAATCACAAACGTATTGTGGTAATATCGCCGCCTTTGGCCGAAAAAGAAGCCGGTTTCGCCATTTGGGTGGATAAGGTAGTGAAATTGGCTCAGGAACTGTCCATCCGCATTCTGCATTTGGGACATCCTGCCACACAGGAAGTAATTGCGAGTCAGAAAAAGATCGCTTCGATCTTTACGTTCAAACCGTTCACCGATTGGAGCGATCCCTTATCGTGCAGCAACCAGATCAGGAAAGACGACATGATCATTCTTATATCGGCACACGCCGGTTACATTTCGCACATTTCCATACTCGACAACCTCCCCACCCGTCTGGAAGACCGTTTCCCCGATTACAGCCGCATTGTTGTTTATCCGAAACAACATACCGCCGACAATTTGCTGGAAACGAGCGACAGCATTTTCACGCCGTAAATAATCAACTTTATGAACATAAAACCTCTTTTCCGAATCTTATCTTTTGTCGTTATCATCGCGTTTTTGTTTTCTTGCGGTTCGTCTAAGCCGTCTCTAACACGCGTTGCCGACCCAACGCCCAAACGCGAGTTTCGCGGCGCGTGGATACAAACCGTCGGACAATCGCGTTATCAGCAGATGAACAGCGCGGCCATGAAGTTTTATCTGTCGGATATGGTGCGAAAACTGGATGAAGCCGGCATTAACGCCGTTATTTTTCAGATTCGGCCGGAAGCGGATGCGTTTTATAAATCGAATCTGGAGCCGTGGAGCCGGTTTCTGACGGGCGCGCAGGGCAAAGCGCCGGACGATCCCGATTTTGATCCGCTGGCTTTCATCACGGAAGAATGTCACAAACGCGGAATGGAGTTGCATGCTTGGCTCAATCCGTACAGGGTGAAAGTGAATATCAATAATCAACTGGCTCCGGATCATATTTATTGGCAACATCCTGAGCGTTTTGTGCAATACGGCAACCAGTTGTTTTTTAACCCCGGACTGCCCGAAAACAGAACGTTTATTTGCGATGTGGTGCGCGAGATTGTCTCCCGGTACGATGTAGATGCCATTCACATGGATGATTATTTTTATCCGTATCCCATAGCCAGGATCAATTTTCCCGACGATGATGCGTTCAAAAAATATGCCGCATCGCAGGGATTCGCTGCTTCGCAGCGCGCCCATTGGCGACGGAATAATGAGAATTTG
>JAQVEB010000100.1 GCA_028698105.1 Petrimonas sp.
CGTTATCGGCACGTGGCAGGAGAAAAAAGCGCAATCGTCGCTCGAAGCGCTCAACAAAATGAGCGCTCCGCACTCCAAGGTGCTTCGCGATGTTGCGGTTACCGAGATCACATCCACGGAAATCGTGCCGGGAGATATCGTGGTGCTGGATACCGGCGATATCATTCCGGCGGATATGCGGCTGGTGGAGGCTGTGAACCTGAAAGTTCAGGAATCGGCGCTCACAGGCGAATCCGTTCCGGTAGAAAAACATACCGATGTGATCGAAGGCCTCGAAGTGCCGCTGGGAGACCGTGGCAACATGGCCTTCTCCACCAGCGTGGTGACGTATGGGCGCGGCAAAGGCGTGATCGTGGGCACGGGAATGGATACCGAAGTGGGCAAAATAGCCAACATGCTTCAGAACACGCAAGATACCGAAACCCCCATGAGCAAGCGATTGGAGCAGTTGGGAAAAATTTTGGGATACGTGGCGCTCGGCATCAGTGTGGTTATCTTTGCCGTGGGTATGCTGTACGGAAACAATTGGCTCGAAATGTTCATGATGGCTGTGAGCCTTGCTGTGGCCGCCATCCCCGAAGGGTTGCAGATCGTTTCCACCATTGTGCTCGCCATTGGTGTGCAGCGGCTTGTGAAACTCAACGCCATTGTGCGTACGCTGCCGTCGGTGGAAACGCTGGGAAGCACCACGGTCATTTGTTCCGACAAAACCGGTACGCTCACGCAGAACAGAATGACGGTGGTGGAAGGATGGACGGGCGGAAACCGCATTGACTTCAGGAACCCGCCGCTTCCCGAAGAATTGCACAACGACGAGAAAACACTGCTCGTTTCGTCGCTTCTGTGTACCGATGCACACCTGAAAATATTGCCCGACGGCACGCACCAGAACGCGGGCGATCCTACCGAAACGGCCATTGTGGACATTGCGCTCGACCTGGATATGAACAAGAACGAGTTGGAACAGCAATTCCCCCGCGTGGAGGAAGTGCCGTTCGATTCCGAGCGCAAACGCATGACTACCATCAACAGGATGGAAAACGGCAAATTGCGCGCGAACGTGAAGGGCGGGCTGGACGAGGTGTTGGCTGCCACCACACACATCCTCATGCACGAAAACGTGCGTGAGATTACAGAAGAAGACATTACAACCATTAAGCATGAGAACGAACGCATGGCCAAATCGGCGCTACGCGTGCTGTCGGTGGCCTATAAAGACCTGGAGAGCGTACCCGATGCGGTAACCCCCGAATCACTGGAAAACAACCTTGTTTTCGTCGGGCTGATGGGAATGATTGATCCGGCGCGCCCCGAAGTGATCGAAGCGGTGAAGAAATGTGAGACGGCCGGTATTCGTCCGGTCATGATCACGGGCGACCATAAGGTTACTGCCGTAGCCATTGCCGATGAGATCGGGATTCACAAGGAAGGCGATAAATCCATTACCGGCGTTCATCTGGAGGAAATGCCCGATGAAGAGCTTTACCGCGACGTGGAAAAATATTCGGTATATGCCCGCGTGGCTCCCGAGCACAAGGTGCGCATCGTAAAGGCGTGGCAGTCGCACGGCGACATTGTGGCGATGACGGGCGACGGCGTGAACGACGCTCCGGCGCTCAAACAGGCCGATATCGGCGTTTCCATGGGAATAGTGGGAACGGAAGTCGCCAAGGATGCATCGGATGTGATCCTCACCGACGATAATTTCGCCACCATCGTGGGCGCGGTGGAAGAGGGCCGCCGCATTTACGACAATATATTGAAAGCCATTCAGTTCCTGCTCTCGGCCAACGTAGGCGAAGTGTTGCTCATCCTCATTGCCTCGGTATTCAACCTCGGCAATCCGCTTACGCCCATCATGATCCTCTGGGTGAACCTGGTAACCGACAGTTTACCGGCGCTGGCGCTCAGCATGGATCCGGCGGAAAAAGACATCATGACGCGCCGCCCGCGCGACCCGCAGAAAGGATTCTTTACCAAGGGTATGATATGGCGCATCGTTTATCAGGGAATGACCATCGGGCTTATTTCGCTCGCGGCTTACCTGCTGGGCGTGAAAGACGGCGGCCGGGAACTCGGGCAGACCATGGCTTTTGCCGTGCTGGCGTTCTCGCAACTGTTGCACGTCCGCAACTTGCATTCCAACCGCATGTCGTCGTTCAGAACCAGCCTGTTGAGCAACAAAATGTTGGTCGGCGCTATTTTTGCATCGGCGGGATTGATGCTTGTCGTGTTGCTAATTCCGGTTATTCGCGAAACATTCGGGTTGATGGTGATGGATGACATTCACTGGTTGTACGTGATCGGTTTGTCGTTAGTGCCTATTCTGGTTGTGGAAATTGTGAAACTGCTGAAGCTGAATCACTCAAAAGACGAGTATTAATCGGGAAGAACGACCGAAAAAACTTATACAATAGCAGCAAAGACATCTGGATTGATTTGTGTGCGATCGTTGTCGGTTAAGTGACGGCCGGTTTGCGTTTGCGGGTAAAATTTCGTACTTTCGCACACGAAATAATTCTATAATCCAACACGCTATGACCGTTAAGGAACTTGCTCAACATATACGCCGCATAGATTGCTGCATGATGACTACGCTCGACGCCGATGGTAACTTTCGCAGCCGCCCCATGCTCACCATCCTGAAAGAAGATGACCTGAATAACCTTCATTTTTTCTGCATGAAAGATTCCCAAAAGATACGGGATTTAATGGCAAATGCCGCTATATCGCTCACCTATCAGGAACCGGGAAGCGGACTTTACATTCAGGTTTACGGTAAGGCGGAACTTACCGGTGAGCCCGCACAAATGCGACCTTATTGGGATAAAAAACTTAACGTATGGTGGCCGCGTGAGGCCGATACCGAGGGTATTTCCATGATCAGCGTGAAAACCCAGTGGGTGCGGTACTGGTTTGAGGGAAAGAACGAAGTTATTCGCTTCGCATAGTTCCATTGGATAACGGGGGCGTCGCTTTAAGCGACACCCCCGTGTTAGAAACGAAACCCTTCTCTTCGGGCAAGCTCTTAGAACGGTTGCTTCGCTTTTTTATCGCCTCCCCGAAAAAACAATTTATTACTTTGTAACACGCCCTTCAATCTCAGCAAACACACGCGACTGCAAATCCCTGTCGGCCTGCGTAACGCCGTCGCGGCCTTTTAAACGGGTGAAAACGTGCAGTTTGGAAGAAACCATTTCTACTTCTGTTTTGGCGCCGCCGGATGTTGCCATTCCTTTATAGATCAACACCGCGCTCACCGGATCGGCAGAATCATCAACGGTTGATTTGTATGTTTTCATGAATGTCCCCTCGGGAAGGGTAATGTCTTTTTCCAGGTCTTTCCGCGTCAGATCAATCAGTTGCATCAGTTGCGAAAGCGATTGGTAGGGGCGATAAACATACCAGTGCCCTTTTTCCCCATCGCTTAATTCCGTGGTTGTGAAACCTAAAACAGGACCAAGAGCACTTACCAGAGTAAGTGTTTTGTTGGAAGAAATTACAATGGGATCAATGAGGAAGATTCCTTTCGGTTTCACTCCTTGATGAAAAATGCCTGATTTTACCATATTGATGATCAGGGGGCAGCCGGTAGATGAGCCAATCACGTATATCTTTTTATAGCCGAGTTCGCTCAGCTTATTGTATTCATTTACAATTGGCAGTTGCCAATCCTGCCATGCTGCCTTTTTAAAATCCGCATAGGTTTTCCAATGGCCTCCGAGCAATACCTGCGAAACGAAAAACGTACCTTGGCGGTCGGCAAATTCGCGAAGTTCGTCCCACTCGAAGGTCGAAGCGCTGTATCCGTGAGCGGCGATTATTACCGGCGTGTTTTTTTGTATTTCGTTCGGATTCGGGTATTTAGCCGAAATTAAGTAATCTTCGGGATGCGTCAGCGATAAGTCGAATATTTGATCGCCGTCGAGCATGGCAGCATTATCAATTTCCGGTGTTTTTGCACACGTAGAAAATAAAACTGCAAGGAGAAACAAAAAGTATTTGCGTATTTTCATAATCGTTCGTTATTTGATGGTGTAGTAAGCTTTTAACTGATAGAAAACGGGAAAGAGCGTGCCTGGGCCCTGTTTTCCGTTACCGGACAGAAAATTATAACCGAAAGAAGCGAACAAAGAGACCGGCCAGTTGAAATGATAGGCAACTCCACCCTCGAACTGGGCCAAAACGGAACTGTTAGGCAGCATATCAAACATCGGATCTTCGTAATTTGCTTTGAAGAAGCCGGTATTCAAACCGGTAAAAATCTGAAAAGGACGAGTTGGCCTGAATCGCCAATCAGCTCCCACAACAAATGTTTCCTGCTTTATCGCGTTTGAGCCCATGGCGCTTCCCAAACGGCTGGTTACAAAGGCAGCTTTCAGGTGAATTCTCTTCTGCAAAAGAAAATCCGAAGTATAATCTGCGCCAACGCCGTTTTCCCAGTAAAGTTTTTGAGTCTTTTGAGAAACGATTCCCGCACTTAACTTATAGTTTTTCGTAAATTGTGCACTAACGTATGCCGTGAACACAAAAAAAGCAAACAAGAATATCATTTTCTTCATATAAGCCGTTTTTATTGGTTATTATGCAAATATAATATGAAGTGGTTCAAAATGATATTATCAGAAGCATTTTTTTTTCAATATAATTTGATTTCGCACTTCTTAAATTACACATTTATGAGTTTTTTGTGTATTTTGTGGATAAATTTTATTAATTTTGAAGCCTTAAGTTATCATTTTGCACAAAATCTGCATTATTTATTTCAATTAGGACGAGGTTATCAATCTGAATTAAAGATATTTATTTTATGGAAAATATGAATGAAGCGCTAAGCCTGCTCCTGATAGGTATGCTTACGGTGTTTGTGATTCTTTCGCTCGTGATCGTGATTGGAAATACGGTGATTCGTTTTACCAACCGTTACTGGCCGCAGACTAAATTCGTGCACTACGAACACGACTCGCTCGAGGCCAAGGCCGCCAAAGCGAAGCTGATGGCCGCCATTGCCGCCGCAGTGGATGTGGCATCGGAAGGAAAAGGGCATATCAGCAGTATTGAGAAAAAAACAATAAACGATAAATAGTATGGCAAGAGAAATTAAATTCAGCCTTTTATACAGAGATATGTGGCAGTCGTCGGGAAAATATGTACCGACGGTTGAACAATTAACCGAAGTGGCGCCCGAGATTGTTAAAATGGGATGCTTTGCCCGCGTGGAGACCAACGGCGGCGGATTTGAACAGATAAACCTGCTGTTCGGAGAAAATCCCAATAAAGCCGTGCGCGAATGGACGCAGCCGTTCAACGATGCGGGCATACAAACGCACATGCTGGAGCGCGGTTTGAACGGCATCCGCATGAGTCCGGTTCCCGCCGATGTGCGCCGGTTGATGTTTCAGGTAAAGAAGAAACAGGGAACCGATATCGCCCGTTCGTTCGACGGGCTCAACGACCCGCGTAATCTGGAAAATTCCATCAAATTCGCCAAAGAAGCGGGAATGATCTCGCAGGCTGCGCTCTCGCTCACGGTATCGCCCGTGCACACAGTGGAATATTACACCGACCTGGCCGATACGCTGATCGAAATGGGCGCGGATGAAATTTGCGTGAAAGATATGGCCGGAGTAGGGCGTCCCGCAAGTATCGGAAGGATCATCAAAAACATCAAAACAAAACATCCCGACATACCCATTCAGTATCACGGACACGCCGGTCCCGGTTTTCAGATGGCATCTATTCTGGAAGCTGCTTACGCAGGCGCAGAGTACATTGACGTGGGCATGGAACCGCTCTCGTGGGGAACAGGCCATGCCGATTTGCTGGCTGTGCAGGCGATGTTGAAAGACGCCGGCTTCAACGTGCCCGAGGTGAATATGAAAGCGTATATGAAAGTGCGTTCGCTCACCCAAAAATACATAGACGATTTTCTCGGATATTACATCAATACCAAAAACCGCATGAACAACTCGCTGCTCATCGGCCCCGGATTGCCGGGCGGAATGATGGGCAGTCTGATGGCCGATCTGGAAAGCAACCTGGCTTCCATCAACAAATGGAAAAACAAGAACGGCGAAGCGGAACTTACGCAGGACGATTTGCTCATTAAACTGTTCGATGAAGTTACGTATGTTTGGCCGAAAGTGGGATATCCCCCGCTGGTAACACCTTTTAGCCAGTATGTAAAAAACCTGGCTATGATGAATGTGATCCAACTGGAAAAAGGAAAAGAACGCTGGTCTATGATCGCCGATAATATCTGGGACATGATCCTGGGCAAATCGGGAAAACTACCCGGCAGCCTTGCTCCCGAGATCGTGGAGATGGCGAAAGCGCAGGGGAGGGAGTTTTATACGGGAAATCCACAGGACTTGTATCCCGACAAACTCGACGAGTTTCGCGCGGAAATGAAGAAAAATAATTGGGACTTTGGTCGCGACGACGAGGAATTGTTTGAGTTGGCCATGCACCCCGAACAATACAGAGCTTACAAATCGGGTGCGGCAAAAGCCGGATTCGAAGCCGATCTGGCGGACAAGAAAGCGGAGGCCGAAAGAGAAAAAGCAGCCGTTCCCGCGCCTGCGCCCGCGACCAACGGCGAACATAAACCGCGTAAGATCGTGGTAACCATTGACAATCAGGAATATGTGGTGGGTATTTCGTACCCCGATGTCGAAGGCAATCAGCCTGCAGAACCGGCTGCCGCAAAAACGTCCGCACCTGCACCCAAACCGCAGGCGGCGCCTGCGCCGGCTTCCGCCGGCGGGAAGACGATCGTTTCGCCGCTCGAAGGGAAATTTTTCCTGACGAAAGATTCGTCGGAAACACCGCTGAAAGTGGGCGATCCGGTAAAAGCCGGCGATCTGGTCTGCTACATCGAATCAATGAAAACCTACAACGCCGTTGCAGCAGAAGAAGACGGCACGGTAACCGAAATTCTCATCGCCAACGGCGCAGCCGTGGATGAGGACGATGTTCTTATAAAAATGAGCTGACGGCGATGAATGATATATTTTCGAAACTGGTTGAAATGACGGCGTTCAACGTCATCGGGTGGCAAACCATCCTGATGTGGGCGATCGCCTTCGTGTTACTTTACCTGGGGATCAGGAAACAATATGAACCGTTGCTCCTGGTTCCCATCGGGTTTGGCGTATTGCTGGCCAACCTGCCGGGCGCAGGACTTGGTATTGTGGACGCATCGCTGGTGCATACGGCAGACGGTTCTTACATGAATTTGCTGGAAATCGCCAACGAATACGGCATCATGAATTTCCTGTACTACGCGCTGATCAAAACGGGGCTTTTGCCGCCGATCATTTTCATGGGCGTGGGCGCGCTGACCGATTTCGGGCCGATGCTTCGCAACCTGAAACTGTCGCTCTTCGGCGGTGCGGCGCAATTGGGTATTTTCTCGGTGTTGATCATCGCCATCCTTATCGGTTTCGACCTGCGCGAAGCCGGTTCGCTCGCCATTATCGGCGGAGCCGATGGGCCAACGGCCATTTACACGACCATTAAATTGGCGCCGCACCTGCTCGGGCCCATTGCTATTGCGGCATATTCGTACATGGCGCTGGTTCCTGTGATTATTCCCATGGTGGCCAAATTGTTGATGAACGAGAAGGATTTCGGGATTCACATGAAAAAAATGGACAAATTGTATCCGCCCAAGCACGAGATCAAGCACCTGAAAACGGTGAAGATCATTTTCCCCATCGTGATGGGTCTTGCAGTGGCGGTATTTGTGCCGTCGTCGGCGCCGTTGGTGGGGATGTTGCTGTTCGGTAATCTGGTGAAGGAGATCGGCTCGAGCACGAGCCGCCTCGCAGAGGCTGCTTCCGGCCCCATCATGAATACGGCCACCATCTTTCTCGGGCTTACCGTGGGCGCGACCATGACGGCGGAGGTTTTCCTTTCGCCCCGCACGCTGGGCATCATCGTGGGCGGTTTTCTGGCGTTCGCCATCTCGGTGGCGGGCGGCATCCTAGCCGTGAAGGTGTACAACATGTTTTCGAAGAAAAAGATCAACCCGCTGGTGGGTGCAACCGGACTGAGCGCTGTGCCCATGGCATCGCGCGTGGCTAACGAAATGGCGCTGAAGTACGATAAATCCAACCACATTTTGCAGTACTGCATGGCAAGCAATGTGTCGGGGGTTATCGGGTCGGCGGTAGCCGCGGGTGTGTTGATTTCGTTTTTGGGATAATCGGGTGACGAAGTTTATAACTTCGTTGTTTTTTAACGAAGGCACAGCCTTCGTTTCCCGACAGGATATCCGGAAGATCGATCGTCAGGCTGATGCTCCGGATTTTTTCTTTCCGGCAATGTATTCGTTGAATAAAATACCGCCGATGATGAGGAACAATCCGGTATAGGTGGACGGATAAATGTTTTCGCCCAGCACCAGGTGAATGAGGAACAGCGAAAGGAAAGGCGAGAGAAAACACAGGTGGTTGATCAGGGCGGGATTATCGGTTTTCTTTAACGCCAACCCGAAGAAAATAAACGGAATAGCCATTTCAAACAGTCCCGAATAAACGGAAGCGAAAAGACCCGCCCATGACGGAGCGTGTATTTGCATAAATGGTGCAATCAGCAATAACCAAATTGATCCGAATAGAAAATTGAGGAACAGAACGGCCACATGATCGGTCAATCGGCTCATGCGATTCACCAGCCAGAACGTTGCCCACACGAATGCGCTGAAGAACGCCAGCAGAATGCCGGTAACCGACAGGTCTGCCCCCGAGAGCTGCCCCGGCCCCAGCGAAATAAGCGCCACGCCGGCCAAAGAAATCACCATCCCGATATATTTCACGGCGGGAATGCGCTGTCGCGCAAATATCGCCAACAGCACCGAGAGCACCAGCGGCCACGCGTAATTGATGGGCTGTGCTATCTGCGCCGGCAGCAAATCGTAGGCTTTAAAAAGGATCAGGTAATAACCTGCCGGATTCAGCAGTCCCGCAAGAGCAAAAACAAGCCACTCCCTGCGGGTAATGTCTTTGAGAAAATGCCATTTGCGTCTGAAAGTTATTACCGCGGCAAACGTCGCAAGTGCGGTGAGCGAAGCGATCACAAGCAGTTCGTAATAAGTAACATGCCGCAAGGCAATCTTAAATGCCGAAGCTACCGTTGACCAGCTTAGTACCGTAAGCGAAACATATAAAAGGGCTTTGTTGTTCTCTTTCACTTTTTATCGGGATGATTGGTGTGAATCAGTCGCGAATGTATAACAAAAAATTGAATACAAGGCACAGAATTCATCCGATAAATTGCAATTTTTGGTTACCCCGGAAAGATACAGCAAATGTTAAGCGCATCGCTTCAACAAAAAAGAGTCCTCCATTTGTTCTTATTCGTCGGGTGTGTTGTTGGGCGGCAGCGCGCTGCGTTTCTTGCCATTATCGCACAAATTTTCAATATTTTATAATTTCATTGCAATTAAAACCCAAAACTTTATGTTACCTTTGTGAAATTTTTAAGATGTAAAAACCAAATTAGCAATTTTTTTATGACGAATCCAATTGTAAAGAGTATCGCTTTGTCAGACGGACGCACGATTACTCTGGAAACGGGGAAGCTTGCCAAACAAGCCGACGGAGCCGTTACCCTGCGTATGGGAAATACGGTGTTGCTGGCTACCGTTTGTGCGGCTAAAGATGCCACCCCGGGAACCGATTTTATGCCTCTGCAAGTTGAATACAGAGAAAAATTCGCCTCTTTCGGACGTTTTCCGGGAGGTTTTTTGAAACGGGAAGGCCGTCCTTCGGACTATGAAATCCTTACCAGCCGGTTGATTGACCGTGCGCTGCGGCCCCTTTTCCCCGATGATTATCACGCTGACGTTTTCGTAAACGTTATTCTTTTTTCGGCCGACGGCGAAGATATGCCCGACGCCCTTGCCGGACTGGCT
>JAQVEB010000101.1 GCA_028698105.1 Petrimonas sp.
AGATACTGGGAACGCAAACGCGACGAAATTCGGCGTAAAAACATCCACATTGAGAAGATTTCTTCGCAATACGAATCGAATTTGGAGGAAGTAAACAAGCAAAAGAAGGAAATCATCTCAAAAGCGAGGCAGGAAGCGGAACAGCTGTTGTCCGAAAGCAATGCGAAGATAGAGCAAACGATTAGGGAGATACGCCAGTCGCAGGCTGAAAAAGAGAAAACCAAACAAATCCGGCAAACGCTAAACGAGTTTCGCGATAAAATGGCTTCGCCAATTTCATCCAAAGAAGAAAAACCTGCTTTAAAAAAGAAAATAAAGAAAAACACAACGCAACAACCTCCGCAAAAAGCACCACTTTCCGTGGGCGATAACGTTCGTTTAAAAGGACAAACTTCAGTCGGCGAAATCATGGATATTTCCGGTAAAAAAGCAGTCGTTGCCTTCGGCATGATCAAATCAACCGTCGGCTTGGAAAAACTGGAGCAGGTGAGCAACAATCAATTAAAAAAGGAACAAAAGGCCCAATCCAATACCCGCGATCTGTTACACGAAAGGAGACTCAATTTTAAACAGGAGATAGATGTGCGCGGCATGCGCGGCGATGAAGCCTTGCAGGCTGTGATGTACTTCATTGATGACGCCATTCAGTTGGGCATTGCCCGGGTTCGCATTCTCCACGGCACCGGCACGGGCGCATTGCGGCAGATTATTCGCGATTATTTACGCGCCGTGAACGAAGTTGCGCATTATCAGGACGAGCACGTCCAATTCGGAGGAGCCGGCATCACGGTCGTAGATTTGCATTAATGGGGTTTATTCACCATTTCCCAAAAATCCTTATTAAATCAAAAAACATAAAATCCGATTGAAAAATTAGGTTATCTTTGCACAATTCATGCAAAAATGTGCTGTAATTTAACAATTAAATCCGTTAAGAATGACAAAATTTTCAAGGCCGTTTTGGGTAGCCAACTTCGTTGAACTGCTTGAGCGATTGGCATATTATGCCGTTTTTATTGTAATCACATTATATCTTTCCAACGTCTGGGGGTTTACTGACGTCCAGGCCGGCTTGGTTGCCGGCGTTTTCTCGGCGTTGCTGTATCTGCTTCCGACGTTTACCGGTGCGATTGCCGATAAAATGGGTTTTCGTAATGCCATTATGCTGGCGTTTGCATTACTGACAACCGGTTACGGCGGATTGGGACTGCTTCCCACCATGCTCGAAAGCGCAGGATTGGTAAAATACGAAATGACTACCGAGTTCACCGGATTGCTCGAAAGCAACCTGCAATGGTCAATAGTTCCCGTTTTGGTATTTATTGTTATTGGCGGCGCATTTATTAAAGCGGTGATTTCGGGAACGGTGGCCCGCGAAACAACCACCGAAAATCGCGCACGTGGATATGCCATATTTTACATGATGGTAAACATCGGCGCTTTTACCGGAAAAACCGTCGTTGACCCGTTACGCAAAAGTCTGGGCGATCAGGGATTGGTTTACTTAAACTATTTCTCGGCTTCCATGACGTTTTTGGCGCTGATTCTGGTTTTTCTGTTGTATAAATCCACGCAGGTTGAAGGGCAGGGTAAATCGTTGAAAATACTGTGGAGCGGACTGGTAAAAGTATTGTCGAATGTCCGTTTAATGATACTGATGATTATCGTGAGCGGGTTTTGGATGATTCAAAGTCAGATGTATTCAACGATGCCGAAATACGTGATCAGAATGATCGGAGACGGCGCCACGCCGGGTTGGTATGCCAACGTGAATCCGTTGGTTGTTTTCCTGAGCGTGAATTTCATCACTTCTATCATGAAAAAAAGAAGTGCCATCACGTCAATGATGGTGGGGATGTTCATCATTCCGTTTTCAGCGCTGGTGATGTCGTTTGGCACACAGGTTGGAACCGATTATATTTTAGGAATGCACCCTGTGGCTTTTATGATGATCGTGGGTATTGCCTTTCAGGCATTGGCCGAGTGCTTTATATCGCCCCGTTATCTCGAATATTTTTCGTTGCAGGCTCCCACTGGCGAAGAAGGATTATACCTGGGATTCAGTCATTTGCATTCGTTCTTTTCGTATCTTTTTGCATTCGGTATATCGGGATTTCTGCTTGATAAATATTGTCCCGATCCGCGTTTATACACCAACGCCGAAGGCGTACTGAATACGGTGGAATATGCTGCCGCCACACAACATGCGCATTATATCTGGTATGTGTTTGTAGGGATTGGGGCTATATCGGCTATTGCCCTGTTAATTTATTCGATAGTCACGAAAAAATTAGACAAAAAGGAAGTAAACGTCTGAAATATTTATTATCTTTGCAGTATAAAATTAATTTTTTTAAAAAATATCCATTTCAACTCAAATTCCCAAGCGCATCATGAAATTAAATCTCAGCTCAAACATTACATTGGAAAGAGTACCGCAGAAGTATTACAAACCCGATAACGATTTTGATAAGTTCACGCTCACGCGTTTCGAAAAGATTCCTACGCTTATCTATGATGACATAAACAGGGCGGCGAAAAAAATTGCCAACGAGATTGTGAGGATCATGCAGCAAAAACAACAGGAGGGAAAACCTTTCGTTTTGGGTCTGTCAGGGGGCGCATCGCCGCAATATATTTTTGAGGAACTCATCCGGATGCACGACGAAGAAAACGTAAGTTTTAACAACCTGGTTGTTTTCAATACGTTTGAGTATTATCCTGTAGTTGATCATTCGCTCTCGAATTTGGAACTGTTAAAAGAGGGATTTTTAAATAAAATTGATCTTGATCCGGCCAATATATACTCACCGGACGCAACTGTGGAAAAGGATTTCATCGTGGAAGACTGCGAGAAATACGAAAAAGATCTGCATAAATACGGTGGGTTGGATTATTTGCTCTTGGGGCTTGGAAGTAAGGGGAATATCGGTTTCAACATGCCGGGAGGCAACCTGCATTCATCTACCCGTTTGGTAATGCTGGACGGTGATTCACGGCAGGATGCCATCTCAACTTTCGGATCATTGGAAAAAGTGCCGCCGAGCGCGATCACGATGGGAATTTCCAACATGATGGAATCGAAGGTGATCACCCTGATCGCCTGGGGCGAACAAAAGGCGCCGAGTATCAAGGAAATGGTAGAAGGACAGATCACGGAGTCTGTGCCCGCATCGGTATTGCAATCGCACGAGGAAGCAAAAGTGATTACCGACATTTCGGCAGCTACGCAACTTACCCGCATCAGCTATCCCTGGCTGGTAACCAGTTGCGAATGGAACAATAAGCTGATTCGCAGAGCGATAGTTTGGTTATGCGAAAAGGTGAATAAACCCATTCTTAAGTTGACCAACAAAGATTACAACGATTATGGCTTGAGCGAACTGCTCACGATCTACGGATCGGCCTATAACGTAAATATCAAGATATTCAACGACTTACAACACACCATTACCGGATGGCCCGGTGGAAAACCCGACGCCGACGATACCTATCGTCCCGAAAGGGCGAAACCGTACCCCAAAAGGGTGATTATCTTCAGCCCGCACCCCGATGACGACGTCATTTCCATGGGAGGAACCTTTCAGCGTTTGGTGAGCCAGGGACACGAAGTGCACGTTGCTTACCAGACATCGGGAAATATCGCCGTGGGCGATGAAGAAGTGATCCGCTATATATCGGTGATCAACAGCATCAGAAAGAAATTCGATCCTACAAACACTACGATTCTCGAAAAATACAATCAGATTCGCAATTACCTGATGCACCAAAAAAAGAAAGACGATACCGATACGCCCGACGTTCTTTTCATTAAAGGGCGCATTCGCAGGGAAGAGGCGCGCACAGCCGATCGCTACATTGGTTTACCGGAAGAAAACGTGCATTTTCTCGATTTACCTTTCTACGAAACAGGGAAAGTGAAAAAGAACCCTATCAGCGAAGCGGATGTGAATATCGTGAAGGATTTTATTGAAACCATTAAACCGCATCAAATATACGTTGCCGGCGACCTGGCCGATCCCCACGGAACACACAAAGTGTGTTTGGACGCCGCTCTGGCCGCTGTTGATGTGTTAAAAACGGAGCCATGGTACAAAGATTGTCGCGTGTGGATGTATCGCGGCGCTTGGATGGAGTGGGAGATTGACCATATTGAAATGGCCGTTCCGTTATCGCCCGAGGAACTTCGCCAGAAACGAAACGCCATCCTCAAACACCAATCGCAGATGGAGAGCGCGCCTTTCCTCGGCGACGATGAACGGCTGTTCTGGCAACGTTCCGAAGAACGCAACAAGGCAACTGCCGACATGTACTGCAAACTCGGCCTTGCGTCTTACGAAGCCATTGAGGCATTTGTGGAATACAAACCGATAAAATAACACGCACATTGCATATCGAAATATCCCTAAAAGCATCCCGTAGCAAGGATGCTTTTTTGTTAGTTGCAAATTAACAGTCTGCAAACAACATAACTATTACAACCGACTGTGTATTTATCCACAGTTTTTACAAAAAAAACGGAAATAATGTGGATATATATAAAAAAAATCGTATATTGAGCCCGCTTATAACGGAGAGGAATGAACAAAGAGAAATTCCACATAGAATTTGTGATGGGAAATGCCTCACAAAGCAGTTTATGGCGAATGATCAGCCAAATAGACGGACTATCGGAGTGGTTTGCCGATGAGGTATCTACAGACGAAGAAACCAAGCAATACACCTTTGTCTGGAACAAAACAAGCAATATTGCCGACGTTCAGTTTATAAAACCTTCCTGCACCATTCGTTTTCATTGGCTCGATGACGAGGAAGACGATTCTTATTTCGAATTTGCCCTGCATAAACTGGAACTGACAGGAGATATGACTTTGGAAATCACCGATTTTGCCGAACCCGATGAAAAAGGTGATGCGATAACGCTCTGGGAAACGCAGGTGGACAGAATGAAACGCAGATTAGGGGTATAAAATATCCTTACCGGACGCATCACCGATAAATGGCAAAATAAACCGTTTATCGGTTTTTTCTTATATTTTCTTTGTAGTTGAAAAAACCATTTGTACGCATGATTTTATTATCTTTGTGCACTAAAACTAAAGAGGCTTTCGGTTTATCTTTACATGAGCAAAAAAATCCACATAAAACGGCTTGACAGCTATTTGTTGCAAACTTTTCTCCCTCTGTTCCTGATGACTTTTGCGATATGCCTTTTTTTGGTGTTGATGCAATTTCTCTGGAAATACATTGCCGACATGGTTGGTAAAGGGTTGGAGATAAAGGTTATAGCCGAAATGTTTTGGTATGCCGCTCTTAACCTTATTCCGCTGGCATTGCCGTTGTCCATTCTGCTGGCCTCCCTCATGGTTTTCGGAAATTTGGGAGAAGACCTGGAGCTTCTGTCTATAAAATCGTCCGGAATACCCTTATTACGGACCATGTGGCCACTCACCGTTTTGATTATTTTCATCAGCATCGGCGCTTTTTTCTTTCAAAACGATGCGATGCCCAAAATTCAAACGAAATTTTACTCACTGCTGATTTCCATCAGGCAAAAATCACCCGAGTTGGACATCCCCGAAGGTGTCTTCTACAAAGGCATTGATGGCTATAACATATACGTGAACCGCAAAGACCGGGAAACCGGTATGCTGTACGATGTTATGATTTACGATGTATCGAAGAACAGCATTGATCAAATTGCCGTGATCATGTGCGATTCGGCAAAAATGAAAATGGCGGAAGACAAACTTTCACTGGTTTTCACCATGTACGACGGGCAACAGTTCCGGAATTTCGACGGAGGAACCATGTCCAACACAACAACATCGCAATTCGTGCCGTATGCGAGGGAAAATTTCAAACGAAAGCAAATGATCATTCAATTCGATGCCAATTTCAACCGGTTGGACGATTCCATGATCGAAGGCAGCTCTTCGAGCAATTACGTATCGAAAGACCTCGGCCAGTTAATGAAATCCATTGATTCCATGAAGTATCAGATTGACAGCGTGAACGTGATTGACCGGAAGATGATGAGAGACTATTCTTACCTGAATTTTAGAAACAGTTATCCCGCTACCGAAAAAGATTCCATCATAAAGGCAGGAGAAAAGATCAAGATCGTAAGTCCCGATTCGCTTCTGGCATCCAAAGACTTACAAATGAAATCAACCATCCTGCAAAATGCCTACATGAAGGCCGATAACAACAGCAACGAGTTCCTGTTCCGCTCCATGTCCAAAACATCCACACAGCGCATCCTCAACCGGCACTGGATTGAGTGGCATCGCAAGTTCACCCTGCCGTTTGCCTGCATTGTGTTTTTCTTTATCGGCGCGCCGCTCGGTTCCATTGTTCGTAAAGGCGGGCTGGGAATGCCGATCGTGATTTCGGTAATCCTGTTTATCATCTACTATATTTTGGACAACGTGGGTTACAAAATGACCCGTGATGGCGTCTGGGCGCACTGGGCAGGCATGTGGTTCAGTTCCATGATTCTGCTTCCTTTGGGCGTATTTTTAACCTATAAGGCGATGAACGATTCGGTAATCATGAACGCCGACACCTACGTTTCATTTTTCAAAAAAATATTCTTCATTCGCGAAAAAAGAAGCTATCCGCCAAAAGAAGTGGTGATAGAGTTGCCTTCGTACGGCGAGTTTCATGCTTCTTTGCAGAAATTGTCGAACCAAATTGATGGTTACCTCACTTCTTACAGCACTCTCGGATACAAGACATACTGGACTGATAAAGAGTATGATAAACAATTGCAGGTGATTAAAACAAACATAGAAACAATGCTAAACACCTTATCCAACTCACGGAGCCTCGAGATTCTTCGCAAAGCCGAGGAGTATCCGGTGTTGATAAACAATCAACGTCCGTTTACGCCCGATTCCACAATGGCAAGGTTATTGATGTATGTATTTCCGGTGGGTATTGTGTTTAAGTTGCTTTCGTATTTTTTCGAAAGAAGGATTGCTAAAGACCTTATAGAGGTACGGGCATTAAGTTCCGAACTCACCATGCTCGTTGACGCCGCTACGAATGGCAACTAAATTATTTGATAAAATTGAAAAAAAGATATGAAAGAATTTCAACTGAATACGATAGAGGAAGCTATTGAAGAATTTAAAAAAGGGAATTTTGTGATCGTGGTTGACGATGAAGATCGTGAAAATGAAGGCGATTTGATCATTGCCGCAGAATGTATTACGCCCGAAAAAATCAATTTTCTGGAAACGCATGCCCGCGGGCTCATTTGCACGCCCATCACAAAAGAAAGGGCTGAACAACTCGATCTTCCCATGATGGTTGTAAACAACACGTCCATCCACGCCACACCCTTTACCGTATCCATTGATTTGCTCACGCACGGCTGCACAACCGGTATTTCGGCTTATGACCGCGCACAAACCGTTCTGGCGCTCACGCGCGAGGAAACAAAGCCGGAGGATTTAGGCCGTCCGGGACACATTTTTCCGCTGCGGGCGCAAACAAAAGGTGTGCTTCGCAGGGCAGGCCATACTGAGGCAACCATTGATCTGGCACGGCTGGCCGGATTGTATCCCGCCGGCGCGCTGGCCGAAATAAAGAAAGAAGATGGCTCCATGGCGCGTTTACCCGAGTTGATGGAAATGGCAAAGACCTTCGATCTCAAAATCGTTTCCGTTGCCGATCTGATCAGGTACCGCTTACAAACCGAATCGCTGATCGAGCGCGGTGAAGAAGTACATCTGCCTACCAAATACGGCGATTTTAAGATGATACCCTTCCTGCAAACGGCAACAGGGCAGGAGCACGTGGCATTGATCAAAGGAGAATGGACGCCAAACGAACCCATTTTGGTGCGGGTGCACTCTTCGTGCATTACCGGCGATATATTCGGCTCCATGCGGTGCGAATGCGGCGACCAACTGCACAAAGCGCTGGAAATGATAGAAAAAGCCGATAAAGGCGTATTGATCTACCTCAATCAGGAAGGGCGCGGCATTGGGCTCATGGCAAAAGTTGCGGCATATAAACTTCAGGAAGAAGGCATGGATACGGTGGATGCCAATTTGCACCTCGGCTATCAGGCCGATGAACGCGATTACGGCGTTGGCGCGCAAATTCTCCGTAGTTTGGGGGTGAGAAAAATGAAACTTATGAGCAACAATCCCGTCAAGCGTATCGGTTTGGAATCCTACGGATTGGAAGTCGTAGAAAACATTCCGCTGGAAATTGAACCCAATAAGTTCAACAAGTTTTACATGGAAACGAAAAAGAAGAGAATGGGACACTTATTGAACAATGTAAGATAATATAAATCTGAAAGATACAGGCGATATTTAAACAATGAATTTACTCTATATTCTTGGTGGTTTTTTGGTTGGCGGGGTTCTTGCGTGGATCATTGCCTCGTTGCTCGTTAAATCGAAATCGGTTTCGAAAAAGGAGTTTGAAGCGCTTTCCGAAAGGAACAATTCGCTCAACACGGAGTTGATCGTTTCACGGGAGAAGATCAATGCCATGCAGGAAGACGAAGCTGAGCTTAAAAAGGAAATAACGGCATACAAAGAACGTTCGGAGCGGTTGCAGGAGGAAATACAGGATTTCGAACGAAATATTTCCACCGTATCGGCAAACCTGAATGCAGCCAACGAAACCATTAAAAATCAATTGGAAGACATCGGGCAATTTAAATCGGACTTAAAAACCAAAACCGAAGAACACAACGAAACTAACAAGTCTCTTGCAACGTTTATTGCTGACAATAAGTCACTTTTGGAGAAACTCGAAACGCAAAAAACCGAAATGGAAGAATTGCGCAAGCAGTTTAACCTGGAATTTGAAAACATTGCCGCAAAAATACTGGACGAGAAAACCGAAAAATTCACCAAACTTAATCGGGATAACCTGGATTCCATTCTGAAACCCTTGGGCGAGAATCTCGATTCCTTTCGAAAAAAGGTGGAGGAAGTTTATGTAACCGAAGCTAAGGAACGCTTTTCGCTGGGCGAAGAGGTGAAAAAGCTGGCGTTGCTCAATCAGAAGATCAGCGAAGAGGCCACAAATCTCACCAATGCGCTGAAAGGCAGCTCCAAAACGCAGGGCGATTGGGGACAGATGATCCTCGAAAATATTCTGGAACGATCCGGTTTGGTGCTCGGTCGCGAATATTTCGTGCAGGAGTACCTGAAAGATGTGGACGGAAATTACTTCACCAACGACGACGGCAGTAAAATGCAGCCCGATGTCATTATCGCTTATCCCGACGACCGCAAGGTAATTATAGACTCCAAAGTATCGCTCACGGCTTACGCCAATTATGTGGCAAGCAACAATCCCGAAGAACAAAAGCAATTGCTTAACAATCATTTACGTTCTGTCCGGAAACATATTGACGAACTAAGTCGCAAGAGCTATCAGGATTATGCCGAAACGCTGGATTTCGTGATGATGTTCATCCCCAACGAACCGGCTTACCTGCTGGCGTTGCAGCACGAAGAATCGCTTTGGCAATATGCTTACGAAAAGAAAATCCTGCTCATCAGTCCAACGAATCTCATTGCCGCGCTAAAACTCATCGTTGATCTGTGGAAGCGCGAATATCAGAATCGCAACGCGATAGACATTGCGGAACGTGGCGCAGCGTTGTATGATAAATTGGTGAATTTCGTGGATTCCATGAACGATATAGACCGGCATCTGGAGCGCGCACGCAACAGCTACGATACCGCTTTCAAACAGCTTTCCTCGGGGCGTGGGAACCTTATCGGCCAGGCCGAAAAATTGCGCGAATTGGGTGTGAAAGCAAAAAAAGAATTGCCGCAATCGTTGCTGGATGAAGCAGAGTAAAACGTATTGCGGATAAACTTTTTCTTCATTCCTCAGCGGAAAAACAGATTT
>JAQVEB010000102.1 GCA_028698105.1 Petrimonas sp.
ACGACCGCGAAACTATTGCCGAAGCAAAACAAGTGAAACAAGCCGTGGAGTACAACCTCGAAACGTATCATTTCCGCGAAGCGCAAAAAGAAGCGATGAACCTTGCCCGCATCGGAAACAAATACCTCGCCGATACCGAGCCGTGGAAAACCGCGAAAACCGATATGAGCCGCACAGCGACCATTTTAAACTTGTCGTTGCAAATGGTTGCTAATCTGGCTATCGTGTGCGAACCGTTTCTGCCTTTCTCTACGCAAAAAATTTATGCGTTCCTCAATACCAGTAAATTTGACTGGGAACAACTCGGCAGTTTCGACCTGTTGCCCGAAGGGCACAAACTGGGACAATCGGAATTGCTTTTCGAGAAAATAGAAGACGAAACCATCGAAAAACAGGTGCAAAAACTGCTGGATACAAAAAAACAAAACGAAGCCGGAGAATCCGGCCTCTCCCCCGACCCTTCTCCACAAGAGAGGGGAGACGTAGCTCCAATAAAAGACAGTATTGTTTACGACGATTTCGGCAAGCTCGATATTCGCGTGGGAACCGTTCTGGAATGCGAAAAAGTGCCGAAGGCAGATAAATTGCTTCGCTTCCTGCTCGACGACGGCCTCAACAAACGCACCATTTTATCGGGGATTGCCGCGTTCTATCCTAATCCCGAAGAATTGGTGGGCAAGCAGGTGTGTTTCATCGCCAACCTGGAACCGCGCAAATTGCGCGGCATTATGTCCGAAGGCATGATCCTTTCGGCTGAAAATGCCAATGGAACGTTGTCGTTGATTGAGGCGTCGAAAGAAGTATTGCCGGGAAGCATGGTGAGTTAAGTTTTATTAACAGTGTTTGGTGCAGCGTTTTTCGCGCTTTCGCATCTTATTACAAGTAACATCAATTTGAATCAAACGCAATCTTTATGAAAAAAACAATCCTCTTCCTGCTTATTTTACTGGTTAGCACGTCCTTGTACTCACAACGGCGTACCAGAAGCTTTTTCGGTTGGCACCTCGCCAAAGACGCTCCTCTGCAATTAAACGAAGTGAAGGTTAACCTGGGAACAACGATTTTCGCATTGTTCCCCGAAGTTTCGTACGAACGGATCATGAACGAAGATTTCAGTCTGGGAGCTTCGGCGGGCATCAATCTGAATTCCGACGACTATCCGTTGAATTTCGCTTTTACACCTTATGCAAGATGGTTCTTCGGCGGAAACTCGAATTCGTTGCAAAAATACGGCGCAGGCTTTTTTATTGAAGCAAACGGATCGGTGTTCTCTGCAAAACACAACGAAGTTTCGGCTTATAATGACGGTTCCGTGTATAATTACTCCAGTACGCAGGAAGACGTATTCGGCGCAGGCTTAGGCCTTGCGATTGGCTGGAAATATCTAACCCGCAACAATTGGGTTGGAGAACTCATGTTTGGCGGCGGACGCGATTTTGTGAATGACGACGCTTATCCGCGCGTGGGAATAATAATCGGAAAACGATTCTAAGTACAGGAAATTCATCGTTATGAAAAAAACTATCATTCTCTGCACCGCGTTTATCATCACTTTCTCGGCATTCGCGCAAAAAGAATACAGAGTTATGGGATGGAAGATATCGCGCGATGTTCCGTTGAATGAGTTGAAAGTCAATTTACCGTTCACCATTTTTGCCTCCGCGCCCGAAATTTCCTACGAACGGATATTGAATACCGATATAAGCGTAGGCGCCGCCATAAGTGCAAGCCTCGACACCGATAGAAACCCATACAAATTTATATTTACCCCCTATTTTCGGTGGTTTTTCGGCGGCAGCAGCGAATCGCTTAATAAAGCAGGTAGCGGTTTTTTTATCGAAGCAAATGGTTCGATTTTTTCATATGAGACTAATAGAGATTATTATGAAAGTAACAAAATAAATAGTAACGAATTCACTACCGGTGCCGGTTTAGGCCTTGCCCTTGGTTGGAAATACCTTTCCAGAAACAACTGGGTAGGTGAAATATACGCCGGAGCCGGAAGAAATTTCATCAACAACAATTACAACGCGGAAGCATATCCGCGCATGGGCATCTCCATAGGTAAACGGTTCTGATTTTTTTAAACGATAAGCAACTCCCAAAAAGTGAAGCCATTTGCGGTTTCACTTTTTTTGTTGCACAAAAACGGTTAATCCGGGAATATTCTTGTAAATTTGTGGTTTAAATAAACGTAATCTCCTATTGATGATGAAAAATTCCGAATCGTACAAGAAATTTCTCCCCGACCTGATTGCAATCGCGGCGTTTATCGTCCTTTCGTTTATGTATTTCTCTCCGGCGATTATGGACGGGCGCGTTCTGGCGCAAAGCGATTCGCTCGCCGCTGTGGGACAGGGGCAAGAGCAACGCCAATACATGGAACAACATCATGGCGAACGTACCCGGTGGATCAATTCCATGTTCAGCGGAATGCCCACCTATCAGATGTCGCCCACGTACGATTCCACCAAGCCGCAGGATGCGGCTAAGAAGCTGTATTCGTTGTTTTTACCCAACTACGTGTATTTGTTGTTCATCATGTTGCTGGGTTTTTATATTCTGATGCGCGCCTTCCGTGCCTCACCACTTGTGAGCGCGTTTGGAGCGGTCGTGTGGGCGCTATCGTCCTATTTTCTCATTCTCATTGCGGCCGGTCACATCTGGAAATTCATCACGCTGGCCTATATTCCGCCCACGATAGCGGGTTTGGTATATGCATACCGGAAAAAATACCTGTTGGGCGGACTTCTGGTCATGATTTTCGTGGCGTTTCAAATATCGGCAAACCACATCCAGATGAGTTATTATTTCTTTTTTGTGATGCTTTTTATGGTGATCGCCTATTTTGTGGACGCGATAAAGAAAAAAACGTTGCCCGAATTTCTGAAATCAACGGGAGTGATCGTGATCGCCGGCTTGATCGGCGTGTTGGCCAACCTCAGCAACCTGTATCATACCTACGAATACTCCAAAGAAACCATGCGCGGAAAGTCGGAACTCTCGCACCACGGCGCGGAGAACAAAACCGATAACGGGCTGGAGCGCGACTACATCACCGCATGGAGTTACGGCGTTGGCGAAACATGGACATTGCTTGTCCCCAACACCAAAGGCGGAGCCTCGGTTCCGATGTCGGAAAACGCAAAAGCGATGGAAAAAGCACGCCCGGAGTATCGCCAACTGTATCAGCAAATCGGGCAATACTGGGGCGAACAACCCGGAACATCGGGTCCGGTGTACGTGGGAGCTTTTGTGTTGATGCTGTTTATTTTGGGGCTTTTTATCGTGAAAGGGCCGATGAAATGGGCACTATTGACAGCAACCGTCTTTTCCATTCTGTTGTCGTGGGGCAAAAACTTTATGGGATTGACCGATTTCTTTATTGACCATGTGCCGATGTACAATAAATTCCGAACGGTAGCCTCCATTCTGGTGATCGCCGAATTTGCCATTCCACTGCTGGCCGCATTAACGGTTAAACAACTAATCGAAAAGCCCGAAACGTTGAAAAACAACCTCAAATATTTGTGGATCAGCCTCGGTTTGACGGGAGGCATCGCGTTGTTGTTTGCCATTGCACCTCAAATGTTTTTCTCGTCATTTATCTCATCGAGTGAAAGGCAGGCGCTGCAGTCTCTTCCTGCGGAACATATTCGCTCGGTAATGGATAACCTCACCCAAATGCGCGTGGCCATGTTCACCGCCGATGCCTGGCGAAGCGTTATCATCATTCTCATCGGAACCGTGTTGCTTTGGGCGATGATCAATAAAAAACTGAAAGCGCAATGGGCGGTAGCCGGAATACTGACGCTTTGCCTTATAGATATGTGGGCCGTTGATAAACGCTACCTCAACGATAAGAATTTTGTCCAACAATCCAACCTTGCGCAAGTATTCAAAAAAACGCAGGCCGACGAAATTATCCTGCAGGATACCACAAAATATTATCGTGTGCTGAATATGGCAACCAGCACGTTTAACGACGGTGTTACGCCATACTGGCACAAGTGCATCGGCGGATATCATCCGGCAAAGCTGCGCCGTTATCAGGATTTGATTGATGTACACCTCACAAAAGAAATGGGCGCGCTACAAGAAGGTATTATACAAAAACAGGGACGCATGGATTCGGTAAACGCCGACAGCTTTAAAGTGCTGAACATGCTGAATACCAAATGGATAATCATGCCCGGACAGAACGGACAACAAATTCCGGTTGAAAATCCGTATAATCAGGGAAACGTGTGGTTTGTGGATAAAATTGAATTTGTAAATTCGCCCGACGAGGAAATAGATGCGTTAGCAAATATTGATTTGCACAAGCAAGCCGTAGCCGATAAGAAGTACGAAGCGGCGCTAAACGGAATGAACGTTACGCCAAAAGACTCGGCCTCGGCCATCGGATTGGTTTCTTACGATTCCAATACGTTGACGTACAGTGCAGATGCGAAGAAACCCGAACTGGCCGTTTTCTCCGAAATTTATTATCCGAAAGGATGGCAAATTACCGTTGACGGGCAGCCGGCACAAATGCTTCGCGCCAATTATACGCTTCGCGCATTGCCGGTTCCGGCGGGAAACCACACGATTGTGTTCGAGTTTGCGCCCAAAAGCATAAAAGTGACCGACACCATTGCGTTTATCGCGCTGGCGATTATGTTGCTCACCGGACTATGGATTGTATGGCGCGAAGTGAAAACCGATAAAAAAGAACAGGATTGAAACCGATAAAAATTACGTACGTATTTTTGCACACACTCACCATTTAAGACTTAAAAATATGGCACTCTTCGATAAATTTCCCCACAAACACCAGAAAACACATGACGATTACATTCCCGAGTCGGACTACGAAGCCTGGATCGGTATTTTATATGCCTGCGTTTCGGCTGACGGCGACGACAGCAACACCGAAATCGAATCGCTGTCGCGCATGATCGCGATGAAACAGAAATTTTCACGCATTGATATTCTGCCGCTCTATGAGCGCGTTGAAGAAATCCATGCCAAAATCGGCGGAGCCGCCCTGATAACAGCGTGCGCAAAAATGGTTGATGAGAGTGACAAAGACACGTTGTTTTCCATGGCCGTGGAAATTGTATTGGCCGACGGCATTTTAGACGAAAAAGAAGAAAAAACCATCGAATTTATCGCCCAACAGATGGCCATAGCTCAGGAGACGGTTGATAAAATAGTGGAAGTAATGCTTATCCGCAACCGGGGAAACCTTATTATGCTCGATTAATTTTCAACCCTTTTTTATCTTCGACACACATCCTTAAAGGCACACCATTCGCAGTTTTTCTCGTTCAGGGTTTGCGAAAAAGGTATTTCGGGGTTAAAAATGTCTGTTAAGCAGGCATTAAACCTGTCGGTAAATTCTTCCATATAAACCGATATATCGGTGACGGGCTGATTACCGTAGCTAATTACGGGGTTAAAGTTCTTAAATAACGAACGAAGGTAGTAAATAGCCGGTGATATAGTTTTATCCGAATCCTGCTTTAAGTAAAAAAGCGCGTACACGAAAACCTGCAAAATCTGGTACGGACGGTTGTTTTTGGAAGCGTCAAAAAGCTGTTCGACGGATTTGAAATCGGTTGCACCGGAACCCGTTTTATAATCAATAACGCGGTACGTGTTCCCAATCCGGTCAATGCGGTCTATGCTTCCCTTAAAATTCACCACCAGGCTGTCGTTTACGCTGTAATGCGTATCGAACCGGTACTCCGAACCCACATATTGGAACGGCGAAAACTGCTTATCTACACGGAGGGTTTGTTTCACATAGTCACGCAAAATCTCCCCTATCAGGTAATGCTGTCCCTGCAAGGGTTTCGGGTTATTTTCGTCTTTAAAATAATAACGGGCAAATGCCTTTTCGATCATCTCCGTCAGATACGCATCGTTTTTGGTTATTTCAGCAAGAACATCAGGTGTAACCGTTTGTCCCCGGTATCGGTCGTAAACCGTTTCCATTAAGCGGTGCAAGATGGAACCGAAAACATCGGCTTCAATAAACTCCTTCACCTCATCTTCTTCCGAAAGCCCTTCTACGGCCGTAAAATAAAACTGCAACGGGCAGTTAATGTAATTATTGATGAGCGAAGCCGATAACGACGCATCTCCGCCGGCGCGAAATTTATCGAGCTTGCGCATCACATCGGGTGTTTTGGCAACCGAAACGGGCAATATTTTGGGAGCGGAAACATCGTAACCTGCCACCCGCTCGCGAATATCGAATGCATCGCCATACAAGTATTTCAGTTGATAAAAATAGCGGCTCACCTCACCCGACTGCAACTCCTCGGCACGGGTATCGTAAAGCATAAAAACGCGCTTCGCGCGACTGATCATTCGGTAGAAATGATAAGCGTACGTGCTGTCCTGATGTTCGTATGTGGGCAACCCGAAACCTTTTCGCAAGGTGTACGGGATAAACGAATTGGTAGGCTTTTTGAGCGGAAATATCCCTTCGTTCATCGAAAGCAGGATCAGGTTATCGAAATCCAGTACACGGGTTTCAAGTACGCCCATAATTTGCAATCCCGATAGCGGCTCGCCGCTGAATGGCACGCTGATGCCCTGTACCAACCGTTTGAGCAGACGAAAATAGGTGTCCGTTGTCAACGGTTTCGCTTCGCGAAGGGTGTCCTGCAGACGGATTATGGATTTATAGTATTGTACGATAAATTCCCGTTCCAAATCCAACGGACGGGCATCGGCACGGAGAGCATCGTCGCGGTGTTGTTCGTTTGTTATATCGCGATAAACCTGCTCCAGTATCTCTTTCAAATAATCGGAAACCTCTCCAACTCCCGATACCGGCCTGAAAATCAACTGCAACAATTTTTGGCGGGGAATTTCGGAACCGGTAACAACGATACGGTTCTGCCGAAGAATATATTCCTTCAACTCTGCCGCTTCTTCTGCCGTGCAAACACTTATCAGCGGATGATTTAAAACGGCAAGCACCGTTTTGTAATAAAACACGTTTTCGCCTTCGCCCTGTTTGCGCACGTTGCGCTGCAAATCGGCGATATGATCCACCAAACTGGCTACCGAAGCGTGCGAGAGCCCGTAACCCATGGTGACGTTTATTTTCCCGAATTCCTGTGGAATGGAATATAAAACGGGCAGCAACAAATTTTCGTCGGGTAAAACAACGGCGGTATTGATCGCTTCATCGGGCGAGGTGGCGCCCGTTTCAAGAAGATGCGACAGGATGCGGGTAACGTGCTTTGCCTGTCCCACTCCCGATGGAATGCCGATAACTTCGATAACGGGCCTCTTCCCCGCCTCTTCGCTATTTTCAAAGGGCAACTTAGATGGAAAACGCGAAAGATTTTCCTTAACCCACAACGATGCACGATTATCTTCATCGCGCACGAGGGGCGATTCGTAATCCCAGTAAAAATCGGCTACGCCGGTATTTTTCAGGTATTCCAGCAAAACGGCTTCCGCAGGCGTCAATGCGTTTAACCCCACGAACACGATACCGGAAAACCCCAGGTTTACATTTTCGTTTGCCCTGGCTTTCGCTGCAACCGCACGAAACATCATGCCCTCGTAGGCTTCGCCTTTTTCGTGAAGTTCGGCACGGAAGCGCGTATAAAGCTCATGAAGGATTTGCCATGTTTCCTGAAACTTTTTCTTCGTTTCGTTATCTTCCACAGGCATAAAACTTTCCCAGAATCGGCGGATCGCCGCAATTTGTAAGGGTGTGAGGTACGACATATCGCCATCCAGCGATTTCAGGTCCTTTACGTTTCTGAAAACCTGTTCGGCATCGGCCAGATGCTTGTCCACATCATTGAAATCGTTGAGCAGCATTTCGCCCCAATACAAAAAATCGTCAAACGATTCATCGGAACCGCTTATGTCAGCATAGTGCCTGTACAACATCACCAGCATCTCTATCCTGTCCGCCATCTGATAATCGGACAACGATTGAAACAACTCCTGAATGGTTATAATGCCGGGCGAGAACAACGGCTTTCCCGCAATCTCCGCCAAATATTTCTGAAAGAAAACGCCTGCACGGCGGTTTGGGAAAACAAAGGTGTGCTTGTAGAGTTGGGTGCCGAATTTTTCGTTGAAAATGGCAGCTATACGGTGCAGGAATGGAATCATGGTTTTAATTTTTCGATTTCTTCCCAAATATCTTCTTTGATCAGTTCCCAATACTTTCCTTTCAGACATATTGGCATAAAATCATCATCGGCATATTGAAAATCAATCATTTTTTTGAGTATCTCTGTTTGAGAAAACGAATACGGATAACGCTCCTTAAAAAAATCCAACATTTCCGAAAGCGAAAATATATTGAGTAGTTCGTGAATATCCCAAAAGTCTTTTTTTCGTCCGTTGTGGGCAACAATATTCGCGCATTTTCATCAAGCGAGTCAGCACGTTCCAAAGTTCGGAAGAAACGGTGCTTTGATAGAGCTTTCTTTCCATTATCATTCGGTTTTCAAATGTTTTTGCACGTTTTCTTGGAACACAGGATAAAATGAATGGGTGTTTTCCAACTCTTTTTCAACGGTTTCTCTACCATAAAATCGAATAATTTCATTTATTTCATCCGCATTGCCCCGTTCAAAAACACGTTTAACAACGGCTTTTCTCTGTCTTATCCAATCGATTTTCTGCATATCGGTATCCCAAAACAACATGTTGCTGAACTTTAACAGATTGGGCTTTTGCCCGTTTTTGGCCATTACGTATTTCTGCTTTTTCACTTCGTAAAAAGCCTGCAACTGCATAAAATACGCCTCGTCTGCGTCAAGTGCTTTGCCGAGTTTGATTGACAAGGTGGGATTTATGCCCCGCCGTTCATTACAAATGGCATTAATGGTTTGGGGATGTTCCCCCAAAGAAAGTGCGAACTGCTTAGCTTGCAGCCCTTTTTTCTTCAACTCGCGCCGCAAAACGGCTCCAGGATGAATGCCGCGTATTTTTGTTATTTCGGGTAGCACCGTGAAATAAATTTATTGATACAAAAATAGAAAAAGTTTTTTGATAAACAAATTTGTTTACTAAAAATATCTTTTCTTTGGACATCTACAATATTTACCCAATTAATGAGGTCAAACAAAATAGATTTTGTGTTGTTGGAAATCAACGTTTGTCCGATACGTTTTTAATGCATTCTCAGGTAAAAAGCCGCAAGAGTTTTTTACAACCCTTACGGCTTTCCGTGATTTTTTCAATAATGTATCAGATAATTCTTTACACTACACCTTGCGCCATCATCGCGTCGGCTACTTTCATGAAGCCGGCTACGTTAGCGCCTTTCACGTAGTTTATATATCCATCTTTTCCTGTTCCGTACTTCACGCACTGTGCATGAATATTGGACATGATAAAATGTAATTTCTCATCTACTTCGGCCTCCGACCAGTTTAAATGCATGGCATTTTGCGTCATTTCCAAACCAGAAGTGGCTACCCCGCCGGCGTTAACAGCCTTGCCGGGAGCAAACAACACCTGTTTTTCGATAAACAAATCAACAGCTTCGGCCGTGCAGCCCATATTCGATATTTCCGCCACACACATAACATTGTTATTGATCAACATGCGGGCATCTTCCTCGTTCAGTTCATTCTGAATGGCACAAGGCAGGGCAATATCCACCTTTTGTTCCCACGGGCGTTTTCCGGGGAAAAACGTTGCTTCGGGAAATTCCTGTACGTAAGGCTCTACAATATCCTGACCGGATGAACGAAGATCGAGCATATACGCAATTTTCTTCCCTGAAATACCTTGCGGATCGTAAACGTAACCATCGGGACCCGATATCGTAACTACTTTTGCTCCCAGTTGGGTAGCTTTCAGAGCGGCGCCCCCGGCCACATTGC